>NZ_JBITGJ010000004.1:0-101513 GCF_044456925.1 Streptomyces sp. NPDC050743 | reverse complement strand
TCCAAAACCACAGCGCCCGCCCGCCCCCCGCCCCCCCCCGGTCTCGACGCGCCGCGCGCGCGGCGGGGGGGGGGGGGGCGGCGCCCCGCCCCCCCCCCCCCCGCCCCACGGCAGCAACGCTGGCCGCACTGCCCCTATAACGGGGCACCGCGATCTTCCGTCGATGGTTTGGACACCGCCTCCTGGTCGCGCTCTGAAGGCACACTGGCCAGTCGAGGGACTCGCCATATTCGCGAAGGCAAAGCCGTTCGGCGAGCTGAGCGAACGTGTGTGCCGTGCGGTCGGCCAGGCCCTACCACGCCCGGCATCCTTGCTCCCGGTGCTCCAGAGCCGGGAGTCCAAGCGTCAGTGCCCGTGCTGCCGGACGCCGCACTCTGTCATAGCCCCCTCCATGCGGAAGCCCCGTCGTGATGTTTCCGACGGGGCTTCGCCGTATCACCGACGCCCCTATAACGCGGGTGTGCGGGCAACCGGTCTGACCAGGTTGAATACCTCGCGGGCTGCGTATCGCTTGAGGCATCGGATGATCTCGCGTCGGGTCTTGCCTTCCTGGGTGCGGCGTTCGTAGTACGCCCGGGTGCGCGGGTCGTGGCGCAGGCGGGTGAAGACGATGCGGTGCAGGGCCGCGTTGGCCTGCCGATCGCCGCCGTAGTTGAGCCGACGCGTGCTCCGACGGCCGGAGGAGTACTCGATGGGGCTGACTCCGCAAAGGGCAGCAAAGGACGCCTCGGTGTTCAGTCGCTCGGGGTTGTCTCCCATGGTGATCAGGAGAGTGACGGCGCTGTCCGGGCCGATGCCCACCGGTTCGAGCAACTGTGGGGCATGGCGTTCGACGAGCCGGGTCAGGCGTTGGTTCAGCTCGTCGATCTGAGCGGTGAGCTGCTCGATGCGCTCGGCGAGCATGCGCAACGTCAGGTGGGTGGCCTCGGCCACCGCGTCCTCGTCTCCCCCACCGTCGTGCGGGGCGAGGCCCGCGCAGGTGCGGAACAGCTCGGCATTGCCGAGGCTCGACAGCTGTTCCCGCAGGGCGGGATCAGCGATTACCAGAACGGCCTTGAGCTGGTTGATCGCCTGAGTACGGGCCTTGACCGCGGAGTCCTTGGCGAGCTTGAACAACCGGGCGCTGTGCAACGGACCGTCGCCGGACTTGGCCCGCGCCCGGGCGCGACCATTGAGCACGGCCCGCGCGGCGGCCTGAGCGTCGAGCGGGTCCGACTTCCCGAGCAGCCGGCGGGCCGAGCGGTCGGGTCGGTTCACCTCATACACCTCGACCTGCTGCCCAAGCAGGTAGCGGGACAGGCCCGCGCCGAAAGTGCCGGTGCCCTCCACACCGGCCCGGCGCACCGTCCCCCGCTTGCGTGCCCAGACCAGCAATTGACGGTAGCCAGCCGCCGTCGCCGGAAAGGACTCGGTGCCCAGGACCTTCCCCAACGGGGAGACCACGGCCGCGACATGCACCTCGCCGTGCGTGTCCACGCCCAGGACGACCTCCCGCCGAACGGGAGGATCTGTGCTCGAGGAGGTGCTGCGCTGTCGGCTCGTCATGATGGTTCGCCTCTCACGTGATGACGTGCTGGATCGACGGCACCGGCCCGCTCGGGCGGTCTGAACCGTGATGGCGCCTGGAAGTCGGCAAGGCCCCTATAGGGACACGCCCTGTGGCTCGGTACCAGCAGGCACCATCCCGCAACGACGGTCGACAGGTCCGTGACTGGACACTTCGGTCATAGATCTCATGAGTCAGACCCCCCTCCGGGACGGCATCGCGCAACAGTCCCATTGGACCCGGCAGAACGGCATGCCCCGATCACTGCCGGATGACTTCGTCCGAACTGGCGCACAACCTGGCCTGGGCGGGCTGACAATGAGTTGACTCTTCGTCCACTCATGACCGGCGTTGAAGGGCTTTGTTGCAACGCGGCGCGGGCGTGGTCGGTCAGGGCAGAGCGGACGGCGAAGCCGAGGTGGTCCCCCTACTACCCGCAGCGGAGGGCTGCGCGCATCTGTCCACCGCCGGTGCCGCGGATGCGGGTATGGCGCGCCCACTCCGCCGCGGGCAGCCAGCCGTACCCGAACAGCCATCCGCCGACCACGTCCGAGGGCCAGTGCACACGCAGGGTCACGCGGCTGAGGCCGACAAGCGCCGCCACCACACCGGCGGCACCGCGCCGAGCCGTCGCGTACGGCGAGCCGGAGCACAGCAAGACCGCTTCGAACACCACGCATCAAGCCCACTTGTGCACGCGGCCGCGGGACACCAGCAGCCAGCCGTGCCGAACACCGGGCCAGTGCCCTGAACCGGGATGTCACCGATGGCCCCCCGTGTCACTGCACGCTGAGCTTCTGCGTCGCAGCGGCCCGTGCGGTGCCGCATGCTCCGCGCCCGCACTGGTGCATCCCCGGTCGGGGCGGAGGGGTTGGACCCGGCCGGCTTGGTCACAGCGGTAAGCGCTGCGGGGAACGCGCGAAGGCCGTCTCGGTGGCACGGGGGAGTCCACCGAGACGGCTGCCGCCCAGCGTAGAGCCCGTGGGCTCACGGGTCTACGAATTCATGTGCAGCAGTGAGACCTCGATCTACGGGCCTACGGTCGGCTCGGACCGAGTGGTGAGGTGTGCGGTCGTAGCGGCCCACCGCAGGGCGAGCAAGCTCGCGGCGTGCACCGGTGTCAGGGCATGGAAAGCGGCGCGCTTTGGACCGACGAGGGCAAGCAGCGTTCCGGTAACGGATCCCGCCAGTGCCAGCTGGACGCTGCGTGCGGAGACAGCGCGCGCCGCGGGCACCGCGCGCAGGATGCGCCAGGCGTTTTCCAGGCCGTCCGGGCAGACCAGGTCCGCCGACCAGGACGCCTCGGAGCCTGGTGCGTCGGGGACGGCGACCGCGATGTCGGCGGCGGCCAGCGCTTCCACGTCCGACCCGGAGATCACCAGGACGCCCTCGCCCTGGTCCCGCAACGCGCACACGCGGTCGGTGAGGCGTTCACCGGTCGAGGACCTGGTCGGTCGGGGCCAGCAGGTCGTGGACGTGCTCGTCGTCGGTGAGCAGGACGTGCGCCCCGGTGGAGCGTGCCGCGGCCAGCACCGGCACCGCGAGCGCATCCGGACGCCCGCCCTTTCGGCGCCTGCCGACCGTCCAGCACCGCCGAGTCGATCACCACGGCAGAGACCGTGTCGAGCAAACGCAGCGCCGACGGGTCGAGCGGTACGACGTCGTGGCGGGCCAGCTGGCGTCCGACCGTGGCGGCGAAGCCCTCCCGGCCGTAACGGGCGGCCCTGGGTACGGTGGCGAGCAGCGCGTCCGCCGCACGTCCGGGACTGCCCCTCAGTGCGAGGTCCGCGGCGGCGGTGAGCGGGGCGATGGGGGCCAGTCGTCCCTCCCACTGCTCCACGGGCCCCGGCTGGCCGGGCCCTGGCGCGCAGATGCCGTGCCGGCCGGGTGTGCGGTACGCAGTCCGGGCCCGAGCACAAGTCCTTCTCGCGCCGCTCCCACACCTGGTGCCGGGCGCGGATCTCGCCGAGCAGCAGCAGTCGGTTCACGGCGTCGACGGCGGGCATGCCGCTGCCGGCGCACAGTCCGTTGACGGTGGCGCCGGCGACAGCAGCAGATCGGTCTGTATCGGCCCGATGCGGCGCATCAGCGGCCTGCGGAGCTCCCGTTCCAGCTCCAGCGCAGCCACCGCGGCGGGCACCACGCGCGGCAGCACCGGCAGACGGAAGACCCGCTGGACGACCCCGGCGGCCACGGCCGCGCAGTCGACCAGCAACTCGGTCACCGCAGCGGCTACGGGCGCGTCATCGCCCGGCGTGACCGGCTGCGCCCAGGCGAAGTCCTCGTCTGCACGCCCTGGGCCTCTTCCACCGCCTTGACCGTGTCCAGGAGCCGGTCGAGGCCGACCCTGCGTTCGTCGAACGACAGCAGGACCTGGCCGGTGACCGCCTTGGCCTCGGCCCACCGCACCCCGCTCAGCCCGCGCAGTGATGTGGTCACGGCGCCGGCCAGCCGCTCCCGCCTGCTGCCACCGCGTTCGAGCCCCCGCACCTCGATGTGCGCACGCCCGTGCCCGGTCCACAGGCGACGCGTGTGCCGTCTCGGATGAAGATCGACCAAAGTACGCCCCGCGCGCACCGTCCGCCCGGATATCCCCGCGGCCGTCGAGGTCCCTTGCCGTGCGGTCGACACCGCGACGCGCACGCTCCCCCCGGCAGCTCGCAGACCAGCCCTCGTCACCCCAGCCGTCAGCCCGCCGACCGTCTTGACCGCCGCCGGCCCCACGGTCCCGGCGGTGTGGACGGCCGACCTGCCCAGCGCCTCGAGGCCGCCGGCGCCGGCACGGGTCATGGTCTCGACGACCTGGCGTGCTTGGTCAGTTGGCGCTGTCAGGCCCAGCATCCGGCCCGGCAGAGGCAGGAAGGAGGCTGCACCTCCAGTCACTCCGACCGAGTACCCGCGGGCCCTCACGCAGATACGGCCGGCGTCCGCGGTCTGGGAGCCGTGCGAAGAGAAGACCTCGGTCTCGACCTCGTCGATGTCGTCCTGGAGGGCGTCGGTGACGGTGAGGTAGTCGTCGACCACATGGTCGGCTATGGCGTGCAGGACGGCCGACGGGCCCTTCGCCAGCTGCTCGGGGTTGGCCTCCAGGTCCTCGCGCATCGGTCCCAGGGAGCCGTGGCGGCCGTGGCGGACGGTGACGACGAAGTCGGGCTCTCCGGGACGCCGGAGCGCAAGCCATAGTCCGCCCGCCCTGTCCCCGCTGCGGCCGCACAAACGTGACGCTCGGCAACACTATCGGAGAGGTGAGCGTCTGCCCGACCTGCTACAACGCCACCAAGGCCGTCAACTGCTCCCGTTGCAGGCGTCGTTCCCCCGTTGCCCGCCGCACCGCCGACGGACAACCAATCTGCAACCACTGTGACCGGGCTGACCCGATCAACCACGAAGAATGCTCCGGTTGCGGCCAGCTCCGGCCGATCATCAGACGGAACAGCCCGACCGGCCCGCTCTGTGACACCTGCTACCGGCCACCGACCGCCATCTGCTCGCTCTGCGGGCATGAACGGCCATGCTTCGGCATCGCCAGTGGCATGCCACGCTGCGAAAACTGCATGCGATTGAGAGAACCCTGCCTGGACTGCAGCCGAACCGTGCCCGTCAAGGCCCGAACGGTCAACGGTCCCCTGTGTGAGACCTGCTTCAAGAAGAACCCCGCCTCCTTCAAGCCCTGCGCCCGCTGCGGCACTGCTGACGGCGCCAGTGGAGCAGTTTCGAGAACCTGCAAGAGCGATTCGTCAGAGGCATGTCCTGGCGATACCGGCGGGACTCGCACCCACAGCCGACGGAATGGGGGGCGGCAGGTGCCTGTGTCCCGTACCGAAAGTGCTGCCATAGCGCACCTGACCTGCAACCACCGGCTTCACCAACCCGAAAGTGGATCAACGGTGTGCCGAGAGTCGATATCATTGCTGGCACGTCACCCCATGGCGACTGCACGCCCCTGGTGACGTAGCTTGCTCGGACTTATGGCCGCGAGGTGATCCAGTGAGAGCGAAGCCTTTGCGTGGCCGCGGGGAGGCGCTTGCACGACTGCTGAGCGGTGTGAGAGCGGTCAAGCAGCACGAGACAAGCTCTGTCCTGTTGATCTCCGGCCCGGCCGGGATCGGCAAGACCGCGGTGATGTCCGAGCTCTGCGCGCAGGCTGCAGCCATGTCTCTGCGGGTCGCCCGCAGCAAATGCGATGAGATCGAGCAGATCCGGCCCGGCGCGGCATTTCTGGGTCTCCTGCGGTCCGGTCCAAAACCGCTACTGACCGCGGACGAATTCGCCCAGATCGTCGGGGACGCTGACGAGCCGCTGCTGCTCGCGGACCGTTTCGAGGAAGTGGCCGCGCGAGGCCCTGTGCTGATCGCGATAGATGACGTGCAATGGGCCGATGCGGCGAGCCGCTTCCTTATCCGCACCCTGGTGCCACGGCTCGCCGGCCTGCCGGTCGCCTGGGTGCTGACCAGCCGCGACGAACCGTTCGACGACTTCACTGGTCACGAAGCGATTCGAGTGGTGCACGAGCAGCTCGGGCCGCTCGGCGGATCAGAAGTGACGTCTGTCGCACGGGACCGGCTCGGGTACGTGCCGGATGCGGAGACTCGTCGGTACCTCACTGCAACCGGCGGTAATCCGTTGTTCGTGGAACAGATGATCGACTCCGTGGCCCGAGCGCATGCGCACGGTGACGACAAGGCCACTCTCGTGGCCGAGTTCCAGACGGCGGTCGCCCAGCAGGTATCAGCGATGGACAGGCACGTGCGAGACCTGGTGGAGGTGCTTGCCACCGCGGGACGGCCGATGCCGATGCGGGATCTCGTCGCCCTGCTGCCAAGTGCCGGTTCTGCGATACCGGCTGCGTTGGCCACCCGCCTCGTATCGGCGACCGAGCAGGGGCTTTCGATGCGCCACGATCTCGTTGGGGCGGCGGTCCGTGAGACGCTGCCTCGGAAGGTCATGCGCGACCTGCACACCCGCTTGGCGACCTACTACCTCAACGAAGCGGGGGATCCCCTGACCGCTGCCGCGCATGCCCGGTTGGCCGTGGAACCTGGCGACCTTGCGGTCGTGCACGTTCTGGTTGCCGCCGCCGAGCGATTGTCCGGGCTCGGGCTCAGCAGTGACGACGCCGGAGACCTGGCCACGCTCGCTTTCCGCGCGCTGAACCCCAGCCAGCCGGAATGGCTGGCTATAAGCCTGCGCTGCCTGACCGTACTGGCCCGTACCCAGCGTGTGCGCGAGGCGATCGCTGTCGCCGACCTCGTCATCGCCAGCCAGGACGACAGCGACATCGTCGGCCAAGTGCACGTCGATGCCGCTCGCGCTCTGTGGCTGAGCGGCCGCGTCACGGAACTCACGCAGCGCCTTGAGCGTGTACTGGCGAGCACCGCTCTGAAACCGGGCACGAACTCACGACTCCGTGCCGCATACGCACTGGCGCTGACCCGGGCAGACGCCGGCGAGACCGCGGCGAAGGAGGCGGCAGAAGCCGCAGAGCAGGCCCGTGCCTCAGGAGACCGGGAAGCTCTCGTGCTCGCCCTTCAGGCGCTCGGGGAGACGGCCCGTAACGAGGGTCGGCACGGGATCGCGCTTCGGAACTTCCGTGAACAGCGGGTGGTGAGCGGCTCCGCCTTCCTTGCGGAAGAGGTCACCTCGCTGCAGCTGCTGGACCGCTATGCCGACGCCCAGGCCCTGCTCGACCAGGCCCGGCTGCTCGGCGGCGGACGCCTCGACATGCTGCCCGGTCTGCAGAGCGCGCAAATGTGGCACGACTTCCTCCTCTGCAAGCTCGACGACGCGGAGGCAGGCGCCGCGGCGGTAGCCGACCTGGGCCATCAGCTCGGCACGAACCTCTACGTCCTTGACGCACATGTGGTCCGCACCGGAGTGGCACTGCTGCGTGACGACCTCGACAGGGCGGCCGCGCAACTGGCAGCGGTGGACAAGCTCACCGGAGCGGATCCGGCGGTGCGTGAACCCTGGATCGCCGTCATGAGCGGCTGGCTCGCCGGCCGCCAAGGCGACCTCCACGCGTCCATGCGGACCCTGGCCCCGGTGCTGCGGGGCGCCGGGGCCGCCTTTCATTACTGGCCGTTGTGGCCGTGCTGGCTCGGTATGTTCTATGAATTCGGCGGCCAGCCCCGAAACCAGGACTTCGCCGCAGAGGTCGTCGAGGCCGCGTCGCAGTCCGCCCGGCGCAACCCGGGTGTAGCCAGCTTCGAGGGCATCGCACTGCAACTGCGCGGTGTTCGAGACAACGACCTCGACATGCTGGCGCGGGCCGCAAGCGTCCTGCAAGCGAGCCCCAGGCCGCTTCTGCGCGGTGGAGGAGCCGCCGCATACGGGCGTGCACTGCTCGCGGCCGGCCGCCATGACGACGGAATCGCCCAACTCGACCGTGCCTGGGATGAATACGACCTGGCGGATGCCCGGGCTCACCGTGCAACGGTGGAGCGGCTGATGCGCGACGCCGGTGCCGACAGCGCCAAGTGGAAGATGCTGCCCGCTGAGCAGACCCGCGGCTGGACGGCGCTCACGCCGGCCGAACAGCGGGTTGCCGTCTTGATCAGCGCCGGCTACACGAACAAGGCCGCCGCGTCGCGGTTGGGAGTCTCCATCAACACGGTGGGCACCCAAGCAAGATCCATCTTCGCGAAGCTCGGCGTGCAGTCTCGTGTTCAACTGGCCAACCACCTGCACGAGGAGGGCCTCGTCGGGCCCGGCGAGCAGCCCGAAGCTCACTGAGGAGGCAGGCTGCTCCCTGGTCGGCCCAGGCCCTTGCCCACGCATTGATCCGAAATGGTAGGCATCCCGGCTCAGAGTACCGGCCTTGCCGGTCGGCAGCGTCGTCGTCGCGGACACGTAGCACTCACCGTCGCACACCCGGCGGGCGACCTTCTTGTAGCCGATGACTGCCTCGGCCGCGTCGCGCTCGGCCTCCTCGGCGAGATCGCGCCAGTGGTCGCGTCCACCTTGTCTTCGAGGGCCGCAGCGAGCTTCGTGTGAACACCCGCGCCGACCGGGCGCTGGCCGCCCTGCGCGGCCGTCAGGGGTGAGATGGTCTGCGTCCGCGCTTGATGCATTGCGACATAGGTTCCATTCTGGGGCATATGGAATATGCCGCCGCCGTGGCGGTCATAGACGCACTGGGCCGGGTCACAGGGTGGAGCGAAGGCGCGCGGATGCTCACCGGACACTCGGCCCAGGAGGTCGTGGGCAAGCCGGCCGCCGACCTCCTGGCCGACGAGGTCCCCGCGCATGTGCTGGCCGCTCGTTCCGGAACCGTCGCCCTGCGCCATGCCGACGGGCGACGGGTGGAGTTCGTCCTGACAGCCTGCCCGGTCCCCGGACCCGACGGCGGGACCATCGGCCATTTGCTCACCACCAACCCGCCCTGGTCGGCCGACCCCACCCTGGCCAGCCAGGCGTTCCAGCAGGCATCCATACCCATGTCGGTCTTCGACGTCCATCAGCGTCACCTGTGCTCCAATGAGGCTGCCCGCCATGTCATGAGCGCTCCCGAGAAGGCCCTGCCCGAGCGTTTCTTCCTGGACACCGTTGAAGACGCCTCGCGCAGCGAGGGCTTTGTGCGCCATCTGCGGCAGGTGGTCGAGACCGGCCGACCCGTCCGCTATGAGAGCTTCACCGGCGCCCTGGCCCTGGACCGGGAGCGCGCCTGGAGCGTCGAGATGTGGCCCCTGCGTGACCCCGCAGGGGAGCTGACGGCCGTCGCCCTCGGTGCCATCGACAGCACCGAGCAGTACCTGGCCCGGCTACGGCTGGCACTGATCGACGAGGCCGCCACTTCGATAGGCACCACCCTGGACGTGGTCCGCACCGCCGAGGAACTCGTCGAGATCCTCGTCCCTGGATGCGCCGACTTTGTCAGTGTCGACCTGCTCGACTGGGTCCTCGGCGCCGAGGAACCGCCCGTCTTTCCGGAGGGCGACATCGTGCTGCGGCGTGTAGCCCACGGCTCGACCACCGAGGGCACCCCCGAGGCCGCCGTACGCCTGGGCGAGACTGAGGTGTACCAGGCGGCGTCGCCGCCCGCCCGGGCGTTGCGGGAGGGGCGGGCGGTGCGCAGCCAGGGCGGGGAGCCGGAGTTCCTGTGCTTGGCCGAGGAACGCGATGCCCGCTCGCCGGAGGGCCGCCGGTACCGGAGAGGTGTCCACTCCGTGATCGCCGTACCGCTGCAGGCCCGGGGTGTCACACTCGGGGTAGCCGTGGGCGTGCGCATGCGCCACCCCGAGGACTACGCCTACGACGACGCCGTCTTCGCCGAGGAAGTCGTCAGCCGGGCGGCCGTCTGCATCGACAATGCGCGCCGTTTCGCCCGTGAGCGCTCCACCGCCCTCGCTCTCCAGCGCAGCCTGCTGCCTGGCGGCCTGCCTGGGCAGGCCGCCGTCGAGGTGGCCCACCGCTACCTGCCCAGCGGATCGCTGGCCGGCATCGGAGGCGACTGGTTCGACGTGATCCCGCTCTCCGGCAGCCGGGTCGGGCTGGTCGTCGGCGACGTCGTCGGCCACGGCATCCGCTCCTCCGCCACCATGGGTCGTCTGCGCACCGCCGTACGCACCCTCGCGGACGTGGACCTGCCACCCGACGAGCTCCTCACCCATCTCGACGACCTGGTGACCCACCTGGCCGCCGAAGGCACCAATGGCACCGGCGAGGAGGTCGCCGAACTGGGCGCCACCTGCCTGTACGCCGTCTACGACCCCGTCTCGCGGCATCTCGCGCTCGCCGCCGCCGGGCATCCGGCGCCCGCGGTCGTGCTGCCAAGCGGCGGGGCCGAGCTGATCCCGATGACCGCGGGGCCGCCGCTCGGCGTCGGCGGTCTCCCCTTCGAGGCGGCGGAGCTCCACCTACCCGAGGGAGCCGTCCTCGCCCTCTACACGGACGGTCTTATAGAGGACCGGAACCGGGACGTCGACGCCGCCACCGAAGAGCTGTGCCACGCGCTGAGCGTGCCCGCCGACTCCCTGGAGGCCCTTAGCGACAACGTGCTCAAGGCCGTCCTGCCGGAACAGCCCGCCGACGACGTCGCCCTCCTCCTCGCCCGCACCCGCGCCCTTGGCGCCGACCGGGTCGCCACCTGGGACGTGCCGCCCGACCCGGCCCAGGTGGCCCACTTCCGGCAGGCGGCCACCGAGCGACTCACCGACTGGGGACTCGACGAGGCCGCCTTCGTCACCGAACTCGTCGTCAGCGAACTCGTCACCAACGCCATCCGGTACGGTGAGCCGCCCATCCGGCTCAGGCTGATCCGCGACCGGGCCCTCATCTGCGAGGTCTCCGACGGCAGTTCCACCTCACCGCATCTGCGCCGGGCGCACGCCTACGACGAGGGCGGCCGCGGCCTGCTCCTCGTCGCCCAGCTCACCCAGCGCTGGGGCAGCCGGCAGACGGGCAGCGGCAAGACCATCTGGTGCGAACAGCTGCTGCCCGAAGGCTCGTTACCGATCATGCGAGAGTGACCGGGTTACTCGAAGTCGCAGCCTGGGTTCGGCACTGGCTCGAAGTACGGCGAACCACGCGGGAGGACGTACGGCACGTCGGGGACCAGGTCGGTCTCACCCGAGCGGGCGCCCAGGTGCACATCGCCCGGTGCGCCCGACTCGTACACCGTGCCGCCCTTGGGACGCGGACCTGCTGGAGTTCATCCGCTCCTGACGTCCGCGGCCCGATGGCGTCAGGGACGCCACCGCCCACGAACCCAGCGTGTGCGCGGTAGCACACGTCTGGGCGGTTCGGTCCCCGCGCTGTGTCCGTCACCGCCCGTGAGGGTCCGGAGACCCCGCGCCTGGCGAGTTGGTGAGGGCGTCTACAGGCGTCACCTGTTCATGTGATGGAGCCCAGCGTTTTGCTGGGTTTCACTGGAGGCCATGCATACGGGATGCCTGATACCCGAGCCCCAGCAGAAGGCCGACCAGGTATCCAGATAGGAGCACTACGGTGGACGTCGAAATCCTGAGGACAGAAGGGCTCGGCGACCGGACGTACGTTGTGCACAACGGTCACGTGGCAATAGTGGTGGACCCGCAACGTGATATAGACCGGGTCGAGAAGCTCGTCGCCGACCTCGGGGTCACGCTGGCCGCAGTGGTGGAGACGCACATCCACAATGACTACGTGACGGGTGGATTCGCACTGGCTCAACGCAGCGGTGCCCGATACCTTGTCAGCGCGGATGACTCGGTTTCGTTTCACCGAGTTCCTGTGAGTGACGGCGATGAAATGATTTTCGGTTCCCTGCATCTGCGGGCCCTGAAGACGCCGGGTCATACCCCGAACCATCTGTCGTATGTGATCCGCGACGCGCGGCGGCCGGACCAGTCGCCGGCGGTGTTCACCGGCGGATCGCTTCTGTACGGAAGCGTGGGCCGTACCGACCTCGTCGATCCGGCACAGACCCTGACACTGACCGGCCTCCAGTACCAGTCTGTGCGACGCCTGGGAGACGTGCTCCCGGACGACACCCCGGTATTTCCGACCCATGGTTTCGGGAGTTTCTGTTCCGCAGGGGAGACGGCACCCGATGACCGCAGCACAATCGGCCGGGAAAAGATTCGGAACGATGTATTCACTGCTGCGGACGAGCAGTCTTTCATCGAAAAGCTGCTGGAAAACATCACCCCCTACCCTGCTTATTACGCCCACATGGCACCGCTGAACCTGGCGGGTCCTGCACTCCCTGACCTGAGCGCCCCCGAGCCGGTGAGTCCGGCGGAGCTGCGGCGCAGGCTTCGGGAGGGAGAATGGATTGTGGACATCCGGAACCGGAAGGCTTTCGCCGCCAACCACATCGACGGCTCTGTCAGTATCGAGCTCGGCGATCAGTCCGCGATCTATCTCGGATGGATTCTGCCGTGGGGTTCGTCGATCACGCTGATCGGGGAGAGCTCCTCGGACGTCGCCGCCGTGCAGCGCCAATTGGCCCGTATCGGCATCGATCACCTGGCAGGTGCCGCGGCCGGTCCCTTCGACGAGATCAGTGCCGGTCTCGGACACAGCAGTTACCCCAGCGTCGACTTCGCTCACGTGCCCGCGACCCTTGGTGACGATGACGTGATTCTGGACGTGCGCCGAGCCGACGAACGCGTGCGCGGGCACATACCCGGCTCGCTGCACATCCCGCTCACCGAGCTCCTGGACCGAATCGACGAACTGCCCCAGGCGCGCCTGTGGGTGCACTGCGGATCAGGCTTCCGCGCCGGCATCGCCGCAAGCCTGTTGGACCGTGCCCTCCGGTCCGTCGTTCACATCGACGACTTCTACGCGAACGCGGCGAACCGCGGACGCGACGTGTCCTGAACAAGACGAGAATCCCGGACGAAAAGTGTCCGGCGAACAGAAAGTATCATCATGTCCCACAACAAAGACAGGTCGTTCGGCGACAAGCCGATATACAACGAGCTTCGCGTACCCACGGCTGCGGGTGAACTCTATGTCCGCGACTACGCGGGCAGTGGACCGGCCTTCGTGATGCTGCACGGGTTCCCTGACAACCTCGGAATCTTTGACAAGATCGCGCCTCTGGTCGCGGAATCGGGTCGGCGAGTCGTCGTTTTCGACTTCCTCGGCTTCGGGGATTCGGACAAGCCCGGTGCGGGATATTCCTTCGACCAGCAGGCCGGTAACGTGCTTGCCGTGGCCGATGCCCTCCACCTCGACCGCATCATCCCTGTCGGCCACGACGCGGGCGGCGCCGTGGCGGTGAACTTCGCCCTGAGCCATCCGGAGCGTACCGCCGAGGTGGCCCTGCTCAACTGCTTCTACGGCAGCAGCCCGTCGCTGCGGTTCCCCGAACTCATCCTGTTCTTCGCGACTCCCGAACTGTCCGCGCTGAGCCAGCACTTCCTGCGCAGCCCCGCCCGCCTCGAACAGATCCTGGAGTTCCAGCGCACGCAGTTCCGCGAGATCCTCGGAACCGAGGAGCAGATTGACTACGACGAGTTCCTGGCCCGGCTCATCGACGAGAACTTCAGCCGCCAGGGTTCGGGGCCGGCTTTCGCCCACATGACGGCACAGCTGCTGCCCGAGGTGGCCCGCGAAGACCAGAACATGCCCGCGCTCGAACAGCTCGACATCCCCTTCCGTCTCATCTGGGGTGCCGAGGACCCGTACCTCAGCCCGGCAGTCGCCGAGGAGATCGCCAAGCATCTGCGTAACGCCACGCTCACCGTCCTGGCGGGCGGGGGGCACTGGCCGCAGCTCGACCGGCCGGCCGAGGTCACTCGCGCGCTTCTGTCGGACGCCGACAGCAGCAAGTGACCAGTACGGGATGAGCTGACGGGGCGCCCGCACTATTCCGGCCGTGCCGACGCAAGGCACTTGGCAGTGTGCCGGGCAGCGGGACCGAGTGTCGGCAGCCGTCGGAGATTCGCGGCTCGACGGCTGCCGGCTCGCCTGTCGCACGACCGCCCGCGCGCGGGCGTCAGTATGTCGGCCCTTTGAATGAGGAGAACACACGCATGAGTACCTACGCGGATGTCAAGACGCAGACCATCGAGGCGGCGAACGGCGTCACCTACGCCTATCGCAGCCTCGGAGACGAGACCGACGGGCGGCCTCTGGTGCTGCTGCAGCACTTCCGCGGCAACCTCGACAACTGGGATCCCGCTCTCATTGACGCTCTCGCCCAGGGCCGCCGCGTCGTCACCTTCGACAACCGGGGCGTCGGCGCGACCACGGGCAGCACTCCGCACACCGTCACCGCCATGGCCGAGGACGCGGTGGAGTTCATCACCGCGCTCGGTCTGACACGGATCGACCTGCTCGGGTTCTCCCTTGGCAGCTTCGTCGCCCAGGAGGTCGCTCTGCTGCGCCCCGACCTGGTGAACCGTCTCGTGCTGGCCGCAGCTGCTCCGCAGGGCGCACCGGACATGCACGGCTGGGCATCCGAGGTCATCGCGGCCGTCGGTGGCGAAGTCCCGTCCGCGGAGGGATACGTACGCGTCTTCTTCACTTCCGCAGAGGTGGGACAGACGGTCGCCGGGCGGGTGTTCGGCAGTCGCGTCGACGGGCACGACGCCCCCACGACCTGGGAGACCCGGCTGGCACAGTACGACGCGGTGGCCCAGTGGGGCATCCCGAACCACGCGCAGTTGGAGCGTCTGCGGGGGATCACCCAGCCGGTCTTCGTCGCCAACGGCGACAGCGACCCGATGATCCTTCCGCGTTACTCCCACCTGCTGGCAGGTCTGCTGCCGAACGCGGCCATCAAAATTTACCCCGACGCGGCCCACGGATTCCTCTTCCAGCATTACCAGGAATTCTCCGGAGATGTCGCGGCGTTCCTGGAAGAACAGATTCGGTAGTCACTCCTGACGGATTCTGGTTTCGTTTTCGATTTTCGTCTGCAGCTCATGTAAAGAAAGACCACAAAATGCCCAGCCAGCATTCGCTTCCCACGATTCACATTCCGGGAACCACCAGCCACACTCTCGCACCCCGCGGCGGAGACAGCCACGAGGGAACGCTGCGCTACCTCAAAGCGGGAACCGGCTCTCCCCTGATCGTGTTGCACACCGTGCGCACGCAGGCCGAGCACTTTCGCTCCCTCATTCCACTGGTCGCGGACAACTACACCGTGTACGCCCTCGATCTGCCGGGGATGGGGTACTCCGAGATCGTGCCCGGCGCGTCGTACGAGGAGCCGGCGATGCGCGCGGCCGTCGAGCGGCTGATCACCGAACTCGACCTGCACGACGTGACGCTGGTGGGCGAGTCGATGGGGGCCGTGCTCGCCCTGACCACCGCCGCCGATCTGCCTGAGCGGGTCAGGCGCGTCGTCGCGGTCAACGCGTACGACTTCCGGGACGGGATCCTTTGGTCCGGCCTCCTTGCCCGGGTGATCGTCGGTGGTGTGCTCACACCGGTGGTGGGGCCGGTACTGGCCAGGATGGAGACCAAGGCCATCCTCCGCGGCGTCCTGCTGGGCGGCCTGGGGGACAAGGCCGCTCTGCCGGCGGACTACGTGGACGAGCTCTCCCGGGTGGGCAGCCGTCCCGGCTATGCGACCGTGGCACGGGCGGTGTACCGGAACCTGCCCAGCCTCATCGCCGCCCGGTCGCGCTACGACGAGGTCGAGGCTCCCGTCCACCTCGTCTACGGGGAGAAGGACTGGTCCCGGCCCTCGGACCGGGAAGCCAACAAGAAGCTGCTGCCATCCGCCGATTTCACCCAGGTCCCGGGAGCAGGTCACTTCATCGCGCTGGAGAGACCCGACGTGCTGGCCAAGCTGCTCAACGCGGCGGCGTGACCACGCGAATCCCCGAGATCGCCCTGCGTCGAAGCCACGGCTCGCACGGCGCCCGCAAGCAGCGAACGAGCACAACCAAGAGGTCGCGATGAAATCCGAAGCCCCCAGCGTTCCGACTGATTCGAGTATGGGGGATTCCGTCGGACCCGCGGCACTGGTTTTGCCTGCTCCGAAGGCCGGCGACACCCGGTGGGCCACGCGCTCCGAAAGGATCAACCTGCTGTCGATCTCCCTCGGCGCGGCGGGAATGGGCGGCGCGTGGCAATCGGTCGCAAACACGCTCTCGGCCCCCATCGGTGTGAGCGATGCGCTGTTCACGATCAGCGGATTGGTGTGGGTGGTGCTGCTCGGTGAGTACATCCGTCATGGAGGGGCCCGGTGGAGCACTCTGCAGCACGACCTCCGCCACCCGGCCCAGGGTTTCACGCTGGCTTACGTTCCCATCATCGGCATGCTCTTCGCAGGTCACCTCGCCCGCTTCGGACTGGATGCCTCTCGCTGGTCCTACACCGTCTTCGCTGCGCTGGCCGGCCTGGTAGGGGCCCGGCTGCTTTCCTACTGGTTCACCGGAACGCTGAGTTCGGTAAGGCTGCACCCGGGATATCTGCTCCCGGTGTCGTCAGGTCCCTTCATCGCGAGCATCACCGCATCGGTCGTCCAGTGGCCGAAGGTGGCTGACGCCGCCTTGGCCATCGGCGTGCTGTACTGGCTCGTCTTCGGCACGGTCATCCTGAGCAGCCTCGTGGGCAGCGGCAGCCTGCCCGAGCGTGCCCGGCCGACCCTGACCGTCCTGATCATCCCGCCGGCGACAGGCGGACTGGCATGGCTGGCCGCTCACCCCGGCCCCGTGAACGCCGTCGGATACGGATTCGCCGGCCTGCTCGCCTTCACCATCGTCATCGTGGTCCATCTCCCCTCGGACCTCGGCCTGCGCACCTTCCACACCGGGTACTGGATCTTCTCGTTCCCGGTGGCGGCAAGCGCCAACTTCGTCATCCGCTGGTCCCACGGAGCGGACCTACCGGCCTGGCGGGCGGTGAGCTGGGCAGTGCTCGCGGCCGCGACCCTGTTCTGGCTGACGCTGGTGGCCGCCACGGTCGCCCACGCCCTCGGCCGCAGACGGGCGACCGCGTAGGGACCGGTCCTCTCTGTCACCGCCCATGTCCTTCGATCACGGGCCCCTCTGAAAGTGAGGTCATCATGGAACGCAACCTTCTGGTGATCGGGTCTACCGGCAAGACGGGTAGCCAGACAACCGAACTGCTCCTCGAACGCGGCCACCGCGTTCGCGCCCTGGTCCGACGAAGGGACGAACGCGCCGCGAGGCTTGCCGGCCTCGGGGCGGAAATCGTGGAGGGGGACGTCCACGACATCAACTCCCTGACCGCGGCCACCAAAGGCATCGAGGCGCTCTACTTCACCTACCCGGTCGTGCCGGGCCTGGTGGACGCCACCGCGAACGTGGCCCAGGCCGCAGCCGAGAACGGCGTGCGGGCGATGGTCAACATGTCGCAGATCTCCGCCCGTCGTGAGACCGCCAGCAACGCAGCACGCCAGCACTGGATCGCCGAGCGGGTGCTGGACCGCTTCCCCGTGCCCGTGACACACCTGCGGCCGACCTTCTTCGCCGAGTGGCTGATCATGATGTGGGACGGAACCGGAAAGCTGCGGTTTCCCTTCGCCGACGGCCGGCATGCGCCGATTGCCGCAAGCGATCAGGCGAGAGTGATCGCGTCCATCCTCGACGACCCCACCCCGCACGCAGGAAAGACCTATCCCCTGTACGGGCCGGTGGAGCTCAACCACTACGAAATCGCCGAAAAGATGTCGCGGGTACTGGGCCGTGAGGTTACCTATCTGCCCATAGAGCTCGACGAGTTCGCCGCCGTCCTGGAGAAGTGGGGCGCATCACCCCACCTGACCCAGCACCTTCTCGGAGTCGCCGTCGACTACCGCAACGGCATCTTCGCCGGCACGAACGATCTGGTCGAAGAGATCAGCGGCACTGCTCCCATGGACGTCGAGACCTTCATCTCCAAGAACCGTGGGTTCTACGACTCACACACGGCCTGAAGCCTGAAGAAGACCGCTGCCGTACCAGACCGACCGCCGCGTCCCCATCGCGTCTTCGGCCCGAACGGAGGCACCGAGAGCGGCGCCCGCCGCCGGTGCACAGCAGAGAGGAAATGACAGCCATGGCCGAGGTCACCACCGTCACCAGAAACCTGGTAACCCGACTCGATATCCCTACCGGGCAAGAATTCGGAAACTTCGTCAGCGCGTTCGAGGCCGCCGTTCCCCCATTCAACCTTCCAGAAATCAGCAAAATAACGGCAGGCGGCGGCACATGGAAAGACATCGAAAGCGCGGTTGCCGAGAACGCGCCGAACGGATTCGTCATATTCGGTACCATCGACGGGCAGGTACTGATGTCGATCGCAGGTCATCGACGCAAGGCAATCCAGTACCTGATGGGCAACCATGTCATCGCGGAAAGAATGTACCGCCACCATCCTGACGCTGTGCTGTACGCACCACTGCGCATCCTGGTCTATGAGGTCGAGAACGGGTCGGCCGTCTTCGCGCTCGACCAGCCGTCGACGGTGTTCGCGGGGCTTGGCGTAGACGCCATCACAAAGGTGGCGGTCGAGTTGGACGAAAAAGTTGCACACCTGCTGGAAATTCTTGACGTAAGCGTGCCGGATGAACTCCTGAATACGTGAGTATTCCGCGTGAAAGTTTCATTTCGTCTTGGCTGGTCTTGATTTCGGCATCCTGGCTTTCGTTGATCCAGGCGCCCGGTGGATCCTGCAAGGAGCATTTTCATGACTTACACCGAAACCGACATCATCGCCACCGTCCAGCAGCTCGCGGGAACAGACCTGGCCGCATTGCGGCGGGAGCTGTTGGACGAGATCGACCAGTACCACGCCGGCGGCCCTGAGGCGATCGAGCGCTTGATCCCACATCTGGAGCTCACTGCCGGCATGACGGCGGTGGACATCGGTTCCGGCCTTGGTGGTCCGGCACGGCAGATCGCCCGGGCCACCGGCTGCAACATAGTCGGCGTCGATATCACCGCCGCCTATGTGGATGCTGCCCAGGCACTGAGCAATGCCGCTGAACTCGCCCAGCAGACCAAGTTCTTCTGCAGCGACATCGCCACCTTCAGCCAAACCGGATTCGACGCCGCCTATACCGTTCACGTCCAGATGAACGTCGCGGACAAGAAATCGTTCTACTCCGAGATCGCTCGCCGTCTGCGGCCGGGAGCGCGGCTCGCGATTTTCGAGGTCTGCCGAGATGCCGACGGCGAGCCGGTCCTACCGCTGCCTTGGTCTCTTGACGGCACGGACAGTCACCTCGTCACCGCCGGCGACCTGCGCGACACGATCCAGTCCAGCGGATTTACCCTGCTGGACTGGGCTGACGAGAGCTCCTGGATCCAGCAATGGTTCGACGACCTCGGCCGCCGACTCGCGGCCGGGGCGGCCCCAGCCACCCTCCCCGCGTTGCTCACCGATGGCCCCACACGCATGATCAACTTCGCGGTCGCGGTCGCCACGGGCGCCGTGACCATCAATCGTGGCGTGTTCGCTGCCGGCACTGCGTGAAAGTGAGCCCTGCCGAGCAGGGCCGACAGCACGTCGCCCAGTGCCGAGATCTTGATCGGAACGCATCCGACGGCAAATCCGATTCGACGGTCCGTCGGCCCGGTCCGACGCGCCCACCAAGACCGGAACAACCGCGACCACAATCCCGGCAACCGAACACCCCAGAGAGGGAGACAAGACGATGCCCACCATCACCACCTCTGACGGTACCCAGATCTTTTACAAGGACTGGGGCAGCGGCCGCCCGGTCGTCTTCAGCCACGGCTGGCCGCTCAACGCCGATGCCTGGGACGAGCAGCTCAACCTCGTCGCCGGCCACGGCTACCGGGCCATCGCCCACGACCGGCGCGGACACGGGCGCTCCGCCCAGACCTGGACCGGCAACGACCTCGACACCTACGCCGACGACCTCGCGCAGCTCCTGGAGCAGCTTGACCTGCACGACGTCATCCTGGTGGGCCACTCCACCGGCGGCGGCGAGGTGACCCGCGCTGCCGCCGGCCGAGCCGCCTCCCGGGTTTCCAAGCTCGTTCTGGTCGGCGCCATTCCGCCGCTCATGCTCAAGACCCCGGCCAACCCCGAGGGCCTGCCCCTGGACGTCTTCGACGCCATCCGCGACGGCGTCCTCTCCGACCGCTCGCAGTACTACCAGGACCTCAGCGTCCCCTTCTACGGCGCCAACCGCGACGACTCCTCGGTGTCGCAGGGAGTGCGGGACTCCTTCTGGCTGTGGGGCATGCAGGTCGGCATCAAGCCCGCCTTCGACTGCATCAAGGCGTTCTCCCAGACCGACCTGACCGAGGACCTCAAGCGCATCGACCTCCCCACCCTCCTCGTGCACGGCGACGACGACCAGATCGTGCCCATCGGCGGCGCGGCCGAAAAGGCCGTGAAGCTCCTCAAAGACGCCGAACTCAAGGTCTACCCCGGCGCCCCGCACGGCCTGATGTCCGTCGAGCCCCACAAGAAGCGGTTCCACCAGGACCTGCTCGCCTTCCTGGCCTCCTGACACGGACCGGATCCGGCGCTCGGGTCTGCCGAGCGCCACCTACCCGGGACCTCACACAGCAGGCCACCCGGTTCGGCCTCGGCAGCCCGAACCGCCCCCTCCCCCCACCCATTCACCCTCCTCTACGCGCCCGGGAGAACCCCAGCAATGCCCATGATCGACGTCTATGCGACGACCGGAACCTTCAGCAACTCCCGACAGCTCGCCCAGGACCTGGCTGCCGCCGTCATGGCCGTCGAGCAGGTTCCCGACATCCCCCTCTTCCGACAGAACACCGCCGCGTTCGTCCACAAGTTGCCCGAACACGCGCTGTCCGACGTCGACGGCGGCAACGACCACGTCCGTGTGCAGGTCCTCACCAACCACGGCGCCCTCGACCGCGCCAAGCAACTCGCCGTCGTCCGTCGGCTGACCGACATCGTGGCCGAGGCCGCCGCCGACCCGACCCTGGCCGAACGCACCTGGGTCCTGCTCACCGAGGCCCCGGACGGCGGCTGGGGCCTGGCCGGCCACGCACACACCAACGGCGAACTCGTTGATGCGGCCCGCCGCGAACTCGCCAGGCGCGACTGAAACCAGTCGCCGCTCACCCGGTATCCGCCGCCACGGCACCCCTCTCAGACGCCCCTATAACAGGGGAACGCCGGGTACCGTTCTGACCAGGTTGAAGACCTCGCGGGCGGCATATCGTTTGAGGCATCGGATGATCTCGCGTCGGGTCTTGCCCTCCTGGATGCGGCGTTCGAAGTACGCCTGCGTGCGCGGGTCGTGGCGCAGGCGGGTGAACACGATGCGGTGCAGGGCGGCGTTCGCCCGGCGGTCGCCGCCGTAGTTGAGCCGGCGCGTGCTGCGCCGGCTCGACGAATACTCGACTGGGCTGACGCCGCAAAGGGAAGCAAAGGATGCTTCGGTGTTCAGCCGCTCGGGGTTGTCTCCCATGGTGATCAGCAGGGTGACGGCGCTGTCCGGGCCGATGCCCACCGGTACGAGTAGTTGTGGGGCATGGTATTCGACGAGCTGGGTTAGGCGTTGGTTCAGCTCATCGATCTGCCCGGTGAGCTGTTCGATGCGCTCGGCGAGCATTCTCAGGGTCATGTGGGTGGCCTGGGCCACCGTGCACTCGCCGTCCTCGCCGTCGCCTGGCCCGAGGCGTGTGCAGGTGCGGAACAGCTCGCGGTTGCCCAGGCTGGACAGTCGTTCCCGCAGTGCGGGATCGGCGATGACCAGGGCGGCTTTGAGCTGGTTGATCGCCTGGGTACGGGCCTTGACCGCGGAGTCCTTGGCCAGCTTGAACATCCGGGCGCTGTGCACCGGACCGTCACCGGACTTGGCCCGGGCCCGGGCGCGGCCACTGAGCACGGCCCGCGCAGCGGCCTGAGCGTCGAGCGGATCCGACTTCCCCAGCAGCCGGCGGGCCGACCGGTCGGGCCGGTTCACTTCGTACACCTCGACCTGCTGCGCCAGCAGGTAGCGGGACAGGCCCGCACCGAAGGTGCCGGTGCCCTCTACGCCGGCACGGCGCACCGTACCCAGCTTGCGGGCCCACATGAGCAGCCGCCGGTAGCCGGCCACCGTCGCCGGAAAGGACTCGGTCCCCAAGATCTTCCCGAGCGAGGAGATCACGGCGGCGACGTGCACCTCACCGTGCGTGTCCACGCCCAGTACGACCTCTCTCCGCACGGGAGGATCGGTACTGGAGTATGTGCTGCGCTGTCTGGTCGTCATGGTGGTCCGTCTCCCGCGTGGTGACATGTTGGGTGAGTGGCACCGGCCCGCTCGGGCGGTCTGAACCGTGATGGCGCCTGGAACTCGGCAAGGCCCCTGACTTGTTGAATCGACCCCGGACGCGCGGTCTGCAGCCGTAGCGTCCAGGGTGTCGGTCAGCACGGGCCCGCAGTGCCCCTTGCCGCCCATGGGCTGGCTCTCCGATAGCGTGCCGCCGCCGGCCGACACCCGCGCGGTGTGGCTCGACAGAGGCATGAACGTGTGCGACCGCTACTTCAAGTCAGGGTGCCCGCCGCACTCCCCTTCCTGTCTCATCGAGTGCGAGGGCAGCAGCCTGTGATCCTGATCGGTGTCGATCCCCACAAGTCGTCCCACACCGCCGTCGCCGTCGACGCCGCCGGCCACCAGGTGGCCCAGCGCCGGTTCGTCGTCAACGCCGGCACCTTCCGCCAGCTGCTGCGCTGGTGCGAGCAGTGGCCCGACCGTCGTTTCGCGGTCGAGGGTGCCGGCGGCCTGGGCCGCTCGCTCGCCCAGCAGCTGGCCGCCGCGGGCGAGAACGTGGTCGACGTGCCCTCCACCCTGTCGGCCCGGGCCCGGCTGCTGGCCACCGGCGGAGACCGCAAAACCGATGCCAAGGACGCCCTCCACGTCGCCCAGGTCGCCCTCTTCCGACATGACCTGCACCTCGTCCTCCAGGAAGACCAGACCACGATCCTGCGGCTGCTGACCGAGCGGCGGGACGACCTGGTCCACGAGCGCACCCGCGTCCTCAACCGACTCCACGCCGTCCTGCGCGATCTCCTGCCCGGCGGAGCACCCACCGGCCTGTCGGCCGACAAGGCTGCCGCCTTGATGAAGGGCATCCGGCCGGTCACGGCCACCGACAACTGCCGCCGGGACATAGCCCGTGACCTGCTGGCCGACCTACGCAGACTGGACCGGCAGGTCAAGGACAACGAAGCCGAAATGCGCGAGGCCATCGCTGCGACACGCACCACCCTGACCACCCTGCCGGGCCTGGGCACCGTGCTCGCCGCGAAGATCCTCGGCCACATCGGGGACATCAGCCGCTTCCCCACCGAACACCACTTCGCCAGCTACACCGGCAGCGCACCCCTGGACGCCTCCAGCGGCAACAACGTCCGCCACCGCCTCAACACCGGCGGCAACCGCGCGCTCAACTCGGTCCTACACACCATCGCCGTCTGCCAGATCCGCGACGGCGGGCGCGGGCAGGACTACTACCTCCGCAAGATCGCTGAGGGAAAGACACCTTCGGAGGCCCGGAGGGCTCTCAAGCGACGCTTGTCTAACGTGGTCTACCGGATCATGAAACGAGACCAACGGAACCACCTCGCACAAGCCGCTTGACACACAGAGGCGCTATCGGGACACACCCCGCCAGCCCGGCACCGACAACGCACCATCCCCGACCAACAGCCGACACCGTGTGATCGAGACACTTCGGTCAGAAATATCATGAGTCAGACCATGGGCCCGGGACAGCACCCACCCACCCTCCCGCCCCCATCTCGCTCCCGCCCGGGAACCGCAGGACTTGCTCAATCCCCTGCACGCAACACCCCGAACCTGATCCCGGCCGAGCACAACAGCACACAAGGAGAGCGGCACGATCAGGGGTCGCCAGCGGCAAGACCGGCGGCCCGGGCGCCGACCTCGTCGGCTACTTCACCGATGGCCTCAAGCTGGTAGTCCAGCCTGGCCTGGCACTGGTCCTGGATCAGTCTCATCACCGCCACCTTCGACCGACTCGCCCAACTGGCGGACCCCCGACCGACCGACGGGTTCCCCGTCCCTTCGACAGCACTTCAACACCCGGAGCAGTGGAACCCGGCGCCACCCGAGGTGACTCTCGTGCCGAGGTCCTGCCCAGCCTCAGCGCACGGGATTGGCAGAAAGAAGATCGGCTACGACCAGCTCTCCGATCCCCTCAACTCCGTGACGGTTGCCGTCTCAACTGGAGGGGGTCGGCGACGTTGGGCTGGTAAGCCAGCGCGCCGCCATTCACATGCAGGACATGGCCGTGATGAACGCCGCCTTGTCGGATGCCAGGAAGACCACGGCTGCCGCGATGTCCCTGGGCACCCGCTGCAGCCTTGCTCACATCCGCGCCATTTGGGATGGAACAGGAAGCGTGGAGGACGCCTCAAGAGCGCTTGGATTCTCGCGAGCAAGGGGTATGACCTGATCCGCAGCGGCCAGTTCCCGTGCCGCGTGCTGCGCATCAGCCGTAAGACGCGCGTTGTCACCGCGTCCCTGCTGCGCGTTTGAAAGCGGAGATCGGAGTACAACGGGCCGCGCGCCGGATGACGCACCACGTCCGTAGCCGAACCGCCCGCCGAAGCAACGCCAGAACGCCGGCGCGATTTGGCCGAGCTCGAAGAACTCCGGCAGCTGGTGACGAAGCCGCCCCTGGCGAGCGCTGTCCGCGCCCAGGGACAGGGCACGTCCGCAGAGACCGAATAGAGGGAGGACGGGGCCACGACATTCACAACCGGGCGGTCGACCTGGATTCGCCTCGGATGCCCACCGCCAGAGAGGCATCAAAAGGCCGTCAGGAACACATACTTGATCGTGCGGGAAGGTCCCGCAGTGAACCTGACGGGGAGCGGCAAGGTGAGTGACGGGGGCAAGGCGCTGGGCAAGGTTGAGGTCAGGCTCAAGTGGGACCCGAGCCCTCTCGGGGAAACGCCCCGCCATCTCGACATCATCGCAGCGACCTACTCGGCGGACGATCCCCATGGGCGACCGGTGTACGTCGTGCACTACGACAGCCGTTCGCCGGACGGCACCATCAACATGACCCGGCACAGCCAGACCGGCATGGGCTTCGGGTTCGTCGAGGTGATGGTCCTCGAGTTCGACCGGCTGTCGGACGTGTACGGGCGTGTGGTGGTCGGTGTGGCCATCCACCAGGACGGTGGGCCGCGGACGTTCGGGGACATCTCCCATGCTGGGGTGGTCGTCGTAGACGGCTACCGACAGCTGCTGATGGACGACTTCGCACAGGTCGCCGATGCCACGGCCGCGACGGTGGCCGAGTTCACCCGGGACTCCGGCGGAGCGTGGGAGATGCGCGAGATGATCCTGGGCTTCGACAGTGACCCGGTGCTCTTCACCGCACAGATGGGCGCTGCCCAGCAGTAACCGCGCTGAGAACCTTTCCGATCACCGGCACCTTCCCTACTGTTCCGCAGGACACTGGAAACAGGCGCTGGTGCTCGTAAGGGGGTGTCGGCTCGTGGCGTTGAGACCCATTCATCGGAGACCGCTCCGTGCGAGGCTGTGGCGGTTCAGGCACAGCCCGCTTCGGCGGACGAGTGACCTCATCGAGGCGTGGTTGCTGCTCGCCGCATGGGTCGTGGGGGTGCTGGGCGGTGCAACGGCGGGCGTGCTGGCCGCGATGGTGGCGGACCGGGGCTTCGAGGAAGAGCGTTCCGGCCGCCGGGAGGTCGTGGCGGTCCTCTCGGAGAACGCCAGGGACGCGGTGCCCGGGCACGCGGACGTGAGCAAGGCCAGCGCGACGGTCCGGTGGACGACGCCCGATGGGCAAATCCACACCGGCCGGACGACGGTGGCTGCGCACAGCCGTGCGGGGACGCACGTGCTGGTATGGACGGATGCACGGGGTGACCTGGCCGCCCAGCCCGCGGAGGAGGCCGATGCGGTGGTGAGGTCTTCCTTCGTCGGCGTGGCTGCGACCGCGGTTACCGCAGGGGCTGTCTGGGGTTCCGCGCGTGCCGCGCGTGCTCTGCTGGACCGGCGGCGGATGAGGCAGTGGGCGCTGGAGTGGGAGCGCGTCGACACCCGGTGGGGTGGCAGGACCGCATGATCCGCCACCCCCGGAGGTCTCCGGCTCCTGGGTTCAGGCGGCTTCCGCCTGGGCCTCGACGTCCTCGATGCCGGTGGGCCGGCCGGCCCGGTTCCAGCGGACGTACAAGCCTGCGGCGATGAGGAGCGTGGCCACCAGCGACAGCACCGGCCAGCCGCGCAGCAGGTTCACCACCAGGGTGAAAGCCACGGCCGCCGCGGCGACCCCGTTCAGCCAGGCCAGCGCGGGCTTGCGCTCGGTGCGAGCGAAGCGGGTCATGGCGAGCAAGCCCACCAGGAAGCTGACGAAGACCGCGACGGCGTAGAACAGGACGAGTTCTTGCTCCTGGCCGGCCGCCGCGACGATGATGACCGCGGCGGCGGCCAGGTAGACCACCACGGACCAGTACGGGGTGTGGTGGCGGTTGGTCCGGCCGAGCACCGGCGGGAGCACGCCGGGCCGCTCGAGGGTGCCGGACAGGGCCTTGAGCAGGCCGGGGCCGGCCTGGAAGGAAGAGCTGGCGGCCGCGAGAAGCAGCAGCGAGCTGGTCAGTTGAAAGGCGTCGTACAGCCAGCCCGGACCGGCGGCGGCGTGCGCGATGTCGGCGATCTGAGTGGAGTCGGCTCCCGGGATACCGATGTGCAGCTGCACCGCGAGCGCGGTCAGGGCCAGGGTGAGACCGCCGACGATCACCACCAGCAGGGCGAGGGTGCCGCGGCCGAAGCGGCGGCGGTGGGTGTCGTCGAGCTGGCCGAGCTGGGCGATCGCGGTCGAGGGGGCCTCGATGCCGGTGGCCAGGGCCATCGCGACCGGGAACGCAAGTACCACCGCGAGCATCGCCGAGTGGCCGGGGTTGTGCGTGGTGGCGGCGTGGCCGGTGGTGTGGGGTGCGGCGAAACCGAGGATCAGCACGGCCACGGAGACCACGACGAACGCCACGGTCATGAACGCGAACAGAAGCCTGCCGCCGTGCCCGAACCAGGTCAGTCCGGCCACGACAACCAGCAGGATGAGCGCCAGCGGGATACGGAGGGGAGCCAGCGCCGGGAACAGGGCTAATACCGCGCTGGCCGCGGCCGCGATCGAGATGCCGATGGTGAGGACGAAGTCGACCACCAGCGCGCCGATGGGCAGGAACGTCCAGCGCGGCCCGAAGGCCCGGGCGGCGGCTGCGGCCGCACCGCCGCCCTTGGGGAAGCGGCGCACCAGCTGCCAGTAGTTGGCGGTGACCACAACGACCAGCCCGATCACCAGGCTCATCGTCGGCAGCAGCAGCGCCAGGTCCCCGTGCAGCGCACGCAGCGCCGCCTCGATCGCGTAGGCGACGGAGGACACCGGGTCGGCGATCACCGCGAAGGCGAACGCGAAGAAGAGGACGGAGCGGCGCGGGGTACGCCCGCGCAGGGCAACGGGGGCCGCCGATGTGACTTCGGCCTGGCTGGTGACGGGCACGCGAAGACCTCTCGAAGGATTGGAAGAGACTTCGCCGACCAGACTTCCCGGCACACCGCCGACAACGGTACGTCAGGAAGTCATCAGTGCACCATCAATGCCACGTTAAGAGCGCGTCAAAGCCGCTAGGGAACTGTTGCTTCCCGGGCCAGGTCACCAGCCAGATGTCTATCGTCGTGGCATGCCTGCACGCATCCCAGCCAGGAGGCCGGCCGCTTCCGATGGTACCGCGGCTGCGGATTGGACCGTAGTCGACAAGCGGTGGGCCGGCGACATGCGGTCGGCGTGTACGTGCACGGCCATGAGCCTGGGAATGCTGTTCACCATCGACACCTGGGCGGGAACACTCGATCCGGCCCGTGCTGTCATCTGGTGCTCCCTGGGGCTGCTGCTGTTCCTGGTCCTGGCCCCGCCGCGTGTGATGGCCGCGCCTGGATGGGTGAAGTCGCGCTGGCTGATCCGTGAACGCACGGTGCGGACCGACCGGCTCGTTTCCGTGCGCTGGACGGAGGGCGGGGCACAGCGAGTGGTCCTGCGGGACGCGGACGGCGGCAGGGCTGAGGTCGACCCGGATGTCTTCACCGCCAATCCCGCCCTGTGGGAACTGGTACGCGCCGGGCTGCGGGTGTCGCGGGAGCAGGGTGCACTGTACGGCGGGCACTCCGTGGTGCGGGAGCTGACCCGTCGCATCGAGGCACAGACCGCACTGGCCATCCTGCAGGCGTCCGGACTGTGCGAGGACGAGTGCGTGTAGCCGGGCGAGCGACCCTGACAGCCGCCGGCGTACGGCCAGGGTGACGCCGATCGTGGGTTTTAACGCTCCCTTGATGCCCTTCTGACGTACGGCACTGCCTGCACCACCGATCGCGC
This sequence comes from Streptomyces sp. NPDC050743, assembly GCF_044456925.1. Taxonomy (NCBI): domain Bacteria; kingdom Bacillati; phylum Actinomycetota; class Actinomycetes; order Kitasatosporales; family Streptomycetaceae; genus Streptomyces; species Streptomyces sp. NPDC050743. The sequence goes on along the minus strand of NZ_JBITGJ010000004.1, from coordinate 73,211 downwards.
ACCTAGCATCGCCAGATGTGAGGCTGCTGCCCAAACGCATGCTCGTCGGCCATCCCCTACGGACGACTCAGCTCAGCGAGACTCTCCTGCCCAAGCGGCTCGCGATCCCGGTCTTCTGCAGCGATCCGCTCTCCTCGGTGGCATACGCGACCGAGGAGATTCTGCTCATTCTGGCGCTGGGCGGCACGCAGCTGCTGCACCTGTCCTGGTACATCGCTGCCGCGATCATCCTGCTGCTGGTGGTGGTGATCTCCTCCTACCGGCAGACCTGCTACGCCTACCCCAACGGTGGCGGCGCCTACGCGGTGAGCACCGACAACCTCGGCCGGACCGCCGCCCTGACCGCTGCGAGCGCCCTGCTGGTCGACTATGTCCTGACGGTGGCCGTCTCCGTCGTCGCCGGCATCGCCGCCATCACCTCGGCCGCACCGTCCCTGTCGAAGTACGCGGTCGAGCTGTCGGTCGGCTCCGTCGTGCTGCTGACCCTGATGAACCTGCGGGGTGTGAAGGAGTCCGGGCGGGTCTTCGCCGTCCCGACGTACGGGTTCGTCCTCGGCATCTATGTGATGTTCGGCTTCGCGGCCGTACGCCTGGCCACCGGTGAAACGATCCGCGCCGAGTCGGCCCACCTGACCATCCATGCCACCGGCGCCTTCACCGGCGTGGCACTGGTCTTCCTCGGCATGCGAGCCTTCGCCTCCGGTTGCACCGCCCTGACCGGGGTGGAGGCGATCAGCAACGGCGTACCTGCCTTCCGCAAGCCCAAGAGCCACAACGCCGCGATGTCCCTGGCCATCATGGGCCTGATGTCGATCACCATGTTCGCCGGCATCACCATCCTGGCTCTGCTGTACAAGGTCCACGTCGCCGGCAGTCCGACCGAGCTGGGTCTGCCGGCCGACGCCTCGATGCCCACCGCGCTCGCGCAGATCGCCAAGGCGTCCTTCGGCAACGCGGCGTTCCTCTTCTACTACGTGCAGGCGTTCACTGCGGGCATCCTGATCCTGGCGGCCAACACCGCTTTCAACGGCTTCCCCCTGCTCGCCTCCCTGCTGGCGCAGCACCGCTTCCTGCCCCGCCAGCTGCACAACCGAGGCGACCGACTGGTGTTCTCCAACGGCATCATCCTGCTCGCTCTGGCCGCGATCGGCCTGATCATCGCCTTCGACGCGGACGTCTCCTCGATCATCCAGCTCTACATCGTCGGCGTCTTCGTCTCCTTCACCCTCTCCCAGGCCGGCATGGTCAAGCACTGGAGCAAGGAACTCACGGAGACCACCGACCCCGCCGCCCGGCGCCGGATCCGTCGCTCGCAGGCGATCAACGCCATCGGAGCCTTCTTCACCGGCATCGTGCTGATCATCGTCCTGGCGACCAAGTTCCTGCACGGCGCGTGGATCGTCACGATCGCCATGCCACTGCTGTTCTTCGGCATGCAGGGCATCCGCCGTCACTACGACCGCGTCGCCCGGATGCTCGCCGTGCCCGCGACCGCCGGCCCCCAGGCACCCACCCGCAACCACGCGATCGTGCTCGTCTCCCAGATCCACGCCCCCACGCTGCGGGCCCTCGGCTACGCCCGCTCCATCCGCCCGCACCGGATCGAGGCGCTCAACGTGTCCGTGGATCCACACGAGAGTGATGAGCTGAAGCGTGAATGGGACGAGCACAACCTGGACGTGCCGCTGGTCGTACTGGACTCCCCCTACCGGGAGGTGACCCGTCCGGTCCTCGACTACGTCCGCCGGATCCGCCGCGAGAGCCCCCGCGACGTCATCACCATGGTCGTCCCCGAATACGTCCTGGGCCGCTGGTGGGAGCAACTCCTGCACAACCAGAGCGCCCTGCGGCTCAAGGCGCGGCTGCTGTTCATGCCCGGCGTGATGGTCACCAGCGTCCCCTACCAGCTCGACCACGCCCTCCCCCAACCCAGCGAGTCCGAGACGGGCTGACGGCCCGCGTCGAAAATCCGCCGCACAGGGAAGTGAGGAGGGCGGTCACGCTGCAGTGGCCAGTCGCCGCGTACCATCCATCCGACCGGTTCCGGAGCCCGTCCGGACACCGTTCGACCGGGCTGCGTCCTGCAACAAAGCCGCCCTGGTCCGATCATCGGGCAGAGTAAGCGCAGCGTCCCCCGGCTCGCCTTGCTGCTGACCACGACCACCGCGTCAGCCCGGCCACAGATGCGGAAGTGACGAAGCACCGACCGGCCAGGATGATTGCCCCACAATGGCCGGGGGACACACAGCGAACCGGGAGCCGATCGTGCGGGCACGTGACCTGGCAGTGGAGTACGAGACCGTGAGCGTCGACACCGATGCGACGGCGGCGGCACGGCTGATGGCCGAGCGTCGACTGCCGGCGCTGCTGGTCGTTGACGAGACGGGCGCGCCGAAGGCGATCCTTCCCGCCTCGCAGATGATCAAGATCTTGGTGCCGGCGTATGTGCTTGAGGACCCGACGCTGGCCGCCGTGGTCGATGAACGCCATGCCGACCGGCTGTGCCAAGCCCTGAAGGGGCGTACGGTCCGCGACTGCCTGTCCAAGACCGTGCCCGCTCCACCGGTGGCCGAGCCCGACGCGACCGCACTGGAGGTTGCCGCGCTGATGGCCCAGGTCCGTAGTCCCCTGGTTGCGGTCGCGGAGCCGGACGGGACCGGAACCCGGCTACTAGGTGTGATCACCGCTTCCCATCTTCTGGAGCGGCTGCTGATCGCCGCCTCGTAAGGCACGAGGGGCCCGCTGAATGCCCGTCATCCCTGAATGCCCGTCATTGCCGGGGTCCGGCAGCGATGAGCCCCGATGGCTGCACATAAGCAAACTGTCAAAGATGCATCAAGAGTAGGTAAGGTTCCCCGTGGTGTGCCGGGAAGCCTGGTCGGCGAGCAGAGGACAGTTCTCTCTACTTCCGATCGGGGGCGTCTGCCATGGTGCTTGTGGCGGTGTTCGGTGCGGCGCTGTTGGTGGCGGTGCTGCTGTCGGGCCTGGCAGCCCGCACGGTGTTGTCCACGTCGCTGCTCTTCCTGGTGGGCGGCGCGCTCGTCAGCGACGGCTTCCTCGGGCTGATCCACATCACGCCCGACAGCGAAATCGTGTCCGTCACGGCCGACCTGGCCCTCTTCGCGGTGCTCTTCACCGACGGCATGCACGTCTCCCTGCCCAAGCTGCGCGCCAACTGGAAGAACCCGGCACGCGCCCTGGGGTTGGGCATGCCACTGGCGTTCGTGTTCATGGGGCTGGCCGCGCACTTCCTGGCGGGGCTGGACTGGACGACGTCGTTCCTGGTGGGAGCGGTCCTGGCGCCCACCGACCCGGTGTTCGCCTCGGCGATCGTGGGCCGCGCCGAGGTCCCGGCGAAACTGCGGCAGTTGCTCAACGTGGAGAGCGGCATCAACGACGGGCTGGCCCTGCCCGTGGTCCTGGTGCTCATCGCCGCCGCCGGACCGGCCGCCGGCACCCTGGAGGCGTCGCCGGGGACCATCGCGCTGGAACTGCTGCTCGGCCTGGCCTTCGGCGTCGTCCTGCCGCTGATCGTCAACGGGCTCGTGCGGTTCCGGCTGCTGGGTGCCGAGCCCAAGCTCCAGCCCCTGCTGCCGCTGGCGACCGGGATCATCCTCTACGCGGCCTGCCACCTCACGCACGCCAACCCCTACCTGGCCGCCTTCTCCGCAGGCGCGGCGCTGGCCCACGTGTCACCGGAGGCGAAAGCGTCGTTCGAACCGCTGGGCGAGGCGCTGGCGGAGCTGGCGAAGTTCGCCGCGCTGCTGGTCTTCGGCGCGCTGCTGACTCCGCAGTTGTTCGGCGACCTGTCGCTCGGCGGGTACGCGGCGGTGCTCCTGGCGATCTTCCTGATCCGCCCGGCCTCACTGCTGCTCTCCCTGCTCGGCACGCGTATCTCGCGGCGGGAGAAGCTGGTGGCGGCCTGGTTCGGCCCGAAGGGCTTCGCCTCGGTGGTGTACGGACTGCTCGTGCTGCAGTCCGGGATCCCGCAGGCTAAGGAGGCGTTCACTCTCATCGCTGTCTGCATCGCCTTCTCGATCATCGCCCACAGCTCCACCGACGTGCCCATCGCCCGCGCCTTCGACGTCGAGGGCCTGGCCGGCATCCCGGCTGCAGACGATGAGGCAGGCACAGCGCAACGTGAGCCCGCCCGAGCTGCAGGAGGAATCGGAGGATCGTGAACGACTGGCACAGCTGGGCGGCGATCGTCGTCTTCGTCGGCGCGTACGCCCTGATCATCAGCGAGAAGATCCACCGCGTCGCCGTCGCCCTCGGCGGCGCGGGCCTGATGCTGGCGATCGGTGCGACCGACGACATCTCGGCGTTCTACTCCGAGGACTCCGGCATCGACTGGAACGTCATCTTCCTGCTGATGGGCATGATGATGATCGTCGGCGTGCTCAAGAAGACGGGCATGTTCGAGTACCTGGCGATCTTGGCGGTCAAGCGGGCGCAGGCGAAACCATTCCGCGTCATGGCCATGCTCATCATCATCACCGCAGTGGCCTCCGCGCTGCTCGACAACGTCACCACGGTCCTGCTGGTCGCCCCGGTCACCCTGCTGGTGTGCGAGCGCCTCGCGCTGCCCGCCGCGCCGTTCCTCATCGCCGAGGTCCTGGCCTCGAACATCGGCGGCACCGCGACGCTGGTCGGTGACCCGCCGAACATCATCATCGCCAGCCGGGCGGGCCTGACCTTCAACGACTTCCTCGTCCACCTCGCGCCACTCGCCGCTGTGCTCGTGGTCGTCCTCCTCTTGCTGTGCCGGGTGATGTTCCGCCGGTACTTCGTCTACGACGAGGACCGCGCCGCCGAGATCATGGCCCTGGAGGAAAGGGAGGCGATCCGCGACCCGCGGCTCATGGTCCAGGGGCTGATCGTCCTGGCCCTGGTGGTGGCCGGCTTCGTCCTGCACCCGGTGCTGCACTACGCGCCCAGCATCGTCGCCCTCCTCGGCGCCGGACTGCTCGTCGCCGTCGCCGCCCTGGAGACGCACGATGTTCTCGCCGAGGTGGAGTGGCCTACGCTCGCCTTCTTCGCCGGTCTGTTCATCATGATTGGCGGACTCATCGACACCGGCGTCGTCAGCGAAATCTCCCGACAACTGGCCGACGCGATCGGCGGCAACCAACTCGGCGGCTCCATGACACTGGTGGGCGGCTCGGCGGTCCTGTCCGGCATCGTCGACAACATCCCGTACGTCGCCACCATGGCCCCGATCACCAGCGACCTTGTCCGCGACATGGGCGGCTCCAGCGACCACGTCCTGTGGTGGGCACTCGCACTTGGTGCGGACCTGGGCGGCAACGCCACCGCCATCGGTGCCTCCGCCAACGTAGTCGTCCTCGGCATCGCCGAACGCAACCGCCAGCCCATCTCCTTCTGGCAGTTCACCAAGTACGGCCTCATCGTCACGGCCGTGACCGTGGCCCTCTCCCTGGGCTATGTGTGGCTGCGCTACTTCGCCCTCTTCTGACCTGGTCAGATGCCAGGAGCGGACGTTTGTGCCACCAGAGCCTCCCGGCATCAACCAGGGAAGAATACGGTGGAAGCGTGCGTGACATCACCGAAGCCGCCCTCCGCTTCCCCACGGTCACATTCACAGCCGCACTCATCCTGGTCGTCGGCTTCTGGGTGCTGATTCTCATGGAGTCGTCGAGACACCACCGGATTGCCCAGCGCATAGGGGCCGACCCGCTTGACGCGACCGGAACCCCGGTGATCGCAGGGGCATCCCTTGTCATCGCCCTTGCCTGGGTCCTGAGTCTCGTCGGTTCCTTGCTGCTGCGCCCGCACGAGGCTTCCCAACCGGTCGGAACCGTGGTGGCTGTTCTCCTCCTCACGACCTCGCTCGCGCTGGCCGCCCTGGCCACCCGCCTCGTCACGCGGACGTGGCGCCGCCTGCACGGCTGACTTGGCAGCGCACGTCGCCGAGATGCGGCATCAAAAGCGCGTAACTGTTGCCGGAACACAGCAATGAAGCGGTCCGCGCCGTCATGTCAGGATTCCGTCAAGCCGGAGGTCAGCTACCAGTGAGAGGGGAAAAGCGCGCATCGCCTGGTTCTCGGACTCGGCATCAAGAGCATCGTGCTGCTCACCCTGTCGCCGGCCTCCGGCGGGTGTTGTGGGCGCCACCGCCATAGCCACGCTGACGGGGGTGGGCACGGCTGACGCACCGCTTCATCCGTGCCCTGATGCGTGAAGGCCGGCGGCGGCGCCCACCAGAGCCTCGTGCTCAGATCTCCCGGGTGGGCCAGCCCAGGAGCCGGGCTCCGATGACCGCCGTCTGGATGGTGTACCGGTGCAGGGGATCGGCGGGGTTGCTTCCGGTCAGTTGGTGTATGCGCTCCAGCCGATAGGTGAGAGCACGAACGCTCAACGACAGACGACGCGCCGCCTCGGCCGCGACGCAGCCCGTCTCGAAGTACGCCTCCAGCGTATTGAGTAGCGGCTCGGCACCTCCCCGGGCGCCTTTGAGCGGCCCCAGAACACTGAGTACGAGGTCGGCCATCGCCTGTCGGTCACGGGTCAGGACGGGGTAGACCAGGAGGTCAGCGGCGCGCACTACCGGATCGTCAAGGTCCAACCGCGCGGCGATCTCCAGGGTGCTCAGAGCCTCCTCGTAGGAGTGCGCAACGCCGCCCGCGCCGGGCTGGGGGCGACCGATGGCCACACGGCTGCCGTCCGTCGCCGCATGCGCCTGCTTGGCGAAGTACGTCAGAGCGTCCTCTTGGTCGGCAGGCGCGATACAGATCAGCTGACCGTTCTTCGTGGCAAGCAGGATACGCCGATCACCGAATCGAGTGTTCACCGCCGCCTCGACCCGACGGGTGACCGGTGCAGCGTCCTCATAGGCATCGCGTCCTTCGGCCACCGCGACCACGTACCCGTGGGAGAGTACGAGACCAAAGCGTTCCGCCCGCTCGGCGAGCCGTCCCAAGTCGCTGCGGCCGTACAAGAGATCATCGATGAACTCGCGCCGCGCCGCCTCCTCCTGGCGGACCGCCAGCCGCTGCGCCCGCTCATACCCTTCAGCGAAGGCGTCGATCGCCTGCTCGACGGCTGCCAGGACACTGCCGACCGCGCCTGTGTCGTTGGAGGGCCACGACGTCCGCGTCTCGGCGAGATGCTGCCGTACAAGGCTGCGCAGGCTGTGACCCGCTTCGGCGGCCTGCTCCCCCAGCGCGCGACGCTCGTCCAGTTCCTTCCGGGTGAGCCGCCGTCCGGTCGCGGAGACCTCGTCCAGGATTGCGGCATACCCGCACACGTATTCGACCAGGTCCGACTCCGCCACTGCGACCTCCCACCCCTCTTGCCGCAACCTTGGCGAGTTCTTGACGGTGTGCGGCTCAGGGAGGGTAGCTAACCCTGCCGGAAACCGGCAACGCGCTGAAGTGCTCGTCGGCGCGTCTTCGGGCGTCCCCACTCACTCCGTCGACGTGAATCCGTCATCCACTGGATGCCCGCTTCTGGCTGCGCGTTCCCACGCGGATGGCTCCCAGGGTGCCCAGCGCCGAATCTCCCTGCTCTGCGGGGTTGGTTGCCTCGGCTCGATGTAGGCGGCGCGCTCGCTGCCACTGCCTGGAGGCAGGCAGCGGGACCGTGTGCGTGGCGCTCGGGTGAGGTCAGGAGAGTCCCGACGCCCGGAGGACCGCCTGCAGCGCCTCGTCGTCGATACGGTGGCCCAGCCGCTCCAGAACGTCGGCTCCCTGACGCAAGGTGCCGCGTTCCGTGGAGCGCCGGACGCCCGTGTCGAGTTCGTGCCAGAGCAGCGGATTGGCGGTGAGGACGCGGGGGTCGAGTTCCAGGCGGCGGCCGTCGGCGTCTCGCAGGACCAGGTGTGAGGAGACGCCGTCGTACTGCCATACGGAGACCAGCGCATCCGTGCGGACCATGCGCCGGCGCCAGGGTGTGCGTACCGCGAGCCAGCCGGGGCCCGCACTCACCCGTTGAGGGAGCAGGACGCCGCACACCGCGGCCGACAGGGTGACCCAGAGCAGGGCCCGCGGGACCGTCAGGCTGCGCGCGTCCCAGTCGACCAGGAGGCACAGGGCGCAGAACAGCAGGGCGCAGCTCACCGCGAACCGGGCGCTGCCACGCCAGTGGCGGTCGCCGGCCGAGCCTGGCGGTCCGCTCCGTCGCATGACGCCGACGCTAGGCGGACGCACCCGGTGCGGCGACGGCTGCTTACGGGCTCCTAACGCGTACAGGCGAATCTTGACGGGATCCTGACGCGGACGCGGGGCCGGTGCTCAGCCGGTGTGCACGCGCGGACGGCGAACGCGGTCCGGTTCCGCCTCGCGCAGGACCTCGCGGGTGACTGGGGCGACCTCGCCCTGGCCGAAGAGGAAGAAGCGAAGGAAGTTGGCGAAGGGGTTACCCTCGGTCCACTCGAAGTAGATGTGCGGGGTGCAGCCGGTCATGTCCCGGGCATGCAGGACGAGGGCCGCCAGGGCGTTGGGGATGGAGGAGGACTCCATGGTCAGGACGCGGTAGCGGTCGTGCAGGACCTCACCGCGGACCGTCAGGCTCTCCTCCTCGAACTCGGAGGGGTCGGTGACGGTGACCTCGACGAAGACGAAGTCCTCCTGCTCGGGCATGTCGTTGTCAGCGCGGATCTGCTCGACCTTGTCGCGGTACTCGGCCTTGTCGCGCTGGTCCGGCTCGTTGGCGATGAAGCGGAGCTTGCGGCTGGCCATGTCCCGGATGAATCGTTCCGCCATGGGGTCCAGTTCGACGTGCGTGACGCGCAGCTCGAAGGCGCGGGCCAGCCGGGACAGCAGCGAGACCAGGATGATGGCGACGATGAAGCAGGCACCGATCTTCACACCGTCCGGGCGCTCGACGATGTTGGCGCCGGTGACGTAAAGCAGGACCGCGGTCACCACCGAGAAGCCGATGAGCCACCCGCGCTCTCCGGCCCGGTGGGCGGCGATGGCCACCGCGATCGAGGCCGAGGACATCAGGACCAGCACACCCGTGGCATAGGCGCCGCCCTGCGCGTCAACGCTGGCGTCGAAGAGCCAGGTGATCAGGAAGGAGATCAGGGTGAAGACGATCACCATGGGGCGCACGGCGCGCGCCCACTGCGGCGCCATGCCGTAGCGCGGCAGGTAGCGCGGCATGAGGTTGAGCAGGCCGGCCATCGCGGAGGCGCCGGCGAACCACAGGATGGCGATGGTCGACAGGTCGTAGATGGTGCCGAAGGTGCCGCCGAGGTATTCGTGCGCCATGTAGGCGAGCGCACGGCCGTTGGCCTGGCCGCCGGTCTTGAACTCCTTCGCCGGGATCAGCACGGTGGTGATGAAGCTGGTGGTGATCAGGTAGACGCTCATGATCACAGCGGCAGTGGTCAGAAGCTTCCTGGTGTCCCGGACCCGGCCCTTGGGGTTTGCCTCGGTGTCGTCCGCATCGCCCTGGATGTGCGGCATGACGGCGACGCCGGTCTCGAAGCCGGAGACGCCGAGGGCCAGCTTGGGGAAGACCAGCAGAGAGACGCCGATCATGGCGAAGATGTTGCCGTGCTCGGCGGTCAGGCCACTGGTCCAGTCGGTGACCACATGGCCCGCCGTGACCACGTGCCACAGACCGACGGCCACCACGACCGCGTTCAGGCCCAGGTAGACCACCACCAGGGCGACCGCGATTCCGATCGCCTCGGTGAAGCCCTTGAGGAATACCGCGCCCAGCAGGGCGACCAGGAACAGCGTGACCAGCATCTGCTGGTTGTGCAGCAGGCTGTTCATGTGCGGGTTCTCCACCAGGTGGGTGGAGGCGTCGGCCGCGGACAGGGTGATGGTGATCACGAAGTCGGTGGCGGCGAAGCCCAGCAGCGCCAGGACGAACAGCTTGCCCTTCCAGAAGGACAGCAGCCGCTCCAGCATCGCGATCGAGCCCTCACCCCGGGGGCTCTCCACGGCCACCCGGCGGTAGACCGGCAGAATACCGAAGAGGGTGACCACGACGAGCACGATGGTGGCCACCGGAGACAGCAGACCGGCCGCCAGTGCCGCGATGCCCGGCTGGTAGCCGAGAGTCGAGAAGTAGTCGACACCGGTCAGGCACATCACCCGCCACCAACGCTGCCCCGCGTGCGGCGCACCCGCCTCGGCGTACGGCCCCTGCTGGTGTCCCGCCCTGTCGGACAGACCCTCCAGCATCCACGTCCGCAGTCGACTCGGCGGCGGGTGTTCGGTGGTGGCCATCGACGTGCTCTCCAGGTGTGCGGCTCAGCGGCTCAGTTGGGGGTCCGGCCATCCCACGGACGGCGGCATCAGCTAACCAGAGAGTGACCTGTGGGCACATGAGCGATCTCACGGAGCGCGTCAAGCTTCCGTTAAGACCGGCCGGGCCACAAGTGGTGGCACATCAGGATCAAGAGGAAGCCATTGCGCGGGCGCGGACAGGGCTGTATCAGGGAGCCCGCTGGCCAGGTCGTGTCAGTGACGGAGATCCAGTGTCATGTCGTACGAGGTCGCCTGGCCGCTTCGCAGCCAGGTGCCGTAGGCGCCTCCGAGATCGTCGTACTCGTTACCCAGGTCGTCCAGGGCCTCCAGCACCGGGAGTGCGAGGGGTGCCGGGCCGTCTCGTAGCCGATATCGGAGGTGGCGCCCGTGACCAGGACAGTACGGGACGAAAGAGCAGAGGTGGGCATGATCCGATCCGGGGCTGTGGGCGCGCCGACGCCGGCCGGTGAGGGGCGGTGGGCGTGCCGTGGAGGTGGGTCGAGGGACGCCGGGAGCCGATCACGGCGCCCCTCGGGTCTTGGAAAGCGGCGTCGGCGGGACGCGGCGCCGGTGCGGCATGGCATCGGCGGGACGCGATGCCGGCGTGGCGCGGGCGCTTCCGGTCAGCGCGACTCGCGACGCGACGGCCGAGCGGGACTCGGCGGCCAGTCGAGGAGGAGTCAGGCGCTGTTCACGTCATCCATGGAAGCCGTGCCGCACGGGCGGGGCAAGCCGGAATCCCCTTCTCTGACGTGCCTCTGACGTGCGCATATGGGACCTTGACGGGCGAGCCAGACGGATGGGCGGGGTTCAGCCAAGGCCGGGCACCTGTGAGATCAGCAGGTCGATCAGCTTGATGCCGACGAAGGGCAGGACCAGGCCCCCGAGTCCGTAGACGAGCAGGTTGCGGCGCAGCAGATCGTGGGCGGATGCGGGGGTGTAGCGCACGCCGCGCAGGGCGAGGGGGATCAGGGCGACGATGATCAGGGCGTTGAAGGTGATCGCGGAGGCGATCGCGGAGGTCGGGCTGCGCAGGCCCATCACGTTCAGCGACTCCAGGCCCGGATACGAGCCCGCGAACATGGCCGGGATGATGGCGAAGTACTTCGCCACGTCGTTGGTGATGGAGAACGTCGTCAACGCTCCCCGGGTGATGAGGAGTTGTTTGCCGATCTCCGCGATCTCGATCAGCTTGGTCGGGTTGGAGTCGAGGTCGACCATGTTGCCGGCCTCCTTGGCGGCCGACGTACCGGTGTTCATCGCCACGCCGACGTCCGCCTGCGCGAGGGCCGGGGCGTCGTTGGTGCCGTCGCCGGTCATGGCGACCAGCTTGCCGCCCTCCTGCGCCCGTCGGATCAGGGTGAGCTTGTCCTCGGGCGTGGCCTCGGCCAAGTAGTCGTCCACACCCGCCTCTTCGGCGACGGCCTTGGCGGTCAGCGGGTTGTCCCCGGTGATCATCACCGTCCGGATGCCCATGCGGCGCAGTTCGGCGAAGCGCTCGCGGATGCCGTCGTACGCGCCCTGCGCAGCGACTCGGCCTGCGCCTTGCCGCGGCCCTCGGCGACCGCCTCGGCGAGGTTGGCGAAGACCACCGTCAGCCACAGCCACAGGCTGATGACCCAGGTGAACACGGCCGGGTGCAGCAATGCCGACAGCGTGGTGAGGACCGCGCCGACGGACACGACGAACAGCACCGGGTTCCTCACCAGGACGCGCGGGTGGAGCGTGCGCAGCGCCTCGGGGACTGAACGGACGAGCTGGGCGGGTTCGAACAGCCCGCTCGGAGCGCGCCGCCTCGCTCTCGCCTCCGCCCTGGGCCGGGGCGTGTGTTCGGGGCGTGACAATGGGGCCTGCTCGGGGGCAGCGGGAAGCATGGACACCTTCGTGTCTTGACGGTGGACAGGGACTGTGGCCGTGGTCCGTGCGGGGCCACTGACGTCCGTGGCCCCAGCGGCGGCCGACAGCGAATCTAATCCCGCCCGCCGCTTCGACCGGCGTCGCGGACACAGAATTTGCGGCACTCATACGGCGCCGCGCAGGCCGCCGTCAAATTGCCGTCAAACAAAGCTGAGTCGCCATCAGGGAGCCGTCAAGACGAGACAGGGGTGGCCGAATCCGGTCGCAGACTGATCAGCAACGGGGGACGGGCGACCGTCCGTGGCGGTGACGTTGGAGGGACCGTGGCTCTCACGGCCGGATCAGCGCAGGGTTCTCGGACCGAGCAAGGAGCACCGTCACGGACGGCGGTCGCCCAACCTGGGGGCAGCCCCGGACCGCGAAGACGAGGGTATTCGCGGACGGCCGGACCGGGTCCGGGGCTGTACCTGGGGCAGCGAGCCGTGGCCGCGCGGGCCGCTCTGCGCCGCCGCTTCTGGGCCACCATGCCCGCGCGGCTGCGCCTTCTGCGCGCGGCCACACTCCTGCTCGCCGCCGCCATGACCGTGCTGCTGCTCGCGGCGGGGCTCGCCGTGAACGGCACCTGGAACAGCGTCGCCGGACGGGACGCCCCGCGCACCACCAGCGCCGCCGACCTCAACCTCGCCCTGAACGACATGGACGCCCAGGCCGCCAACATCCTGCTGTCCAACGGAAACACCGGGAAGGGCCGCCTGGACACCCCGTACGACAAGGCAGTCGGCTTCTACGGCAGTGCCCGTCGCGAGATCGGCCACGACCTGCGGACCCTCGCCGTCGCGGCCCAGGGCGACCGGTCCGACGAGATGACCGTGGAGAACCTGACCGATGACTTCGCCGAGTACCAGGAGCTTATAGGGCGCGCCCTGGAGAACGACGGGCACCCGGGCGGAAAGGCAGCCGCCCTGGCCGACTACCGCAAGGCGACCGACCTGCTGCAGGCCAAGCTGCTGCCCGAGTCCCGCACCCTGGTGGCCTCCAACGACCGCGCCTTCAACGCCGAGTACAGCGCCGCCCGGTCAACACTCTCCGCCCAGCTGGCCGCCACTGTCGCACTGGGCGCGCTCCTGCTGGCCGCCCTCGGCATCCTGCAGTGGTACCTGGCCCGCCGCTTCCACCGGATCCTGAACCCGCCCCTCCTCGCCGCCACCTTGTGCACCCTGCTCGCGGTGATCCTCGGCACGCAGATGCTCACCTCGTCGTCCGGGAACCTGCGCGGCGCCCGCCGCGACGCCTTCGACTCCGTCGTCGCCCTCTCCCGTGCCCGGGCCATCGCCTACGACGCCAACGCCGACGAGAGCCGCTACCTCCTCGACCCGCAGCGCCGCGACCAGTACGCACGCTCGTTCCTCACCAAGTCGCAACAGCTGTACGGCATCAAGGGCGCGACCCTCGACACGTACGACGACGGGCTGGCCACCACCTGGCGGGCGTACCGGGCTGACCACCAAGACCTGCGCTTCACCGGCGAGTTCCGGCGCGAGCTGGACAACATCACCTTCCCCGGGGAACGTGCCGCGGCCGAGCAGACCGTGGAGACGTACGCCGTCTACCAGCGCGACGACCGCCATATTCGCGCTCTGGTCGCGCAAAGGAAGGAAGGGCAGGCCGTGTCCTTCTGCATCAGCTGGGAGCCGGGCATGTCCAACGCCCACTTCGGCGCGTGGATGGCTGCCCTGGACCAGCTCACCGGCATCAACCGGGCGCACTTCGCGTCGTCGGTGAGCGACGGCCGCTCGGCGGTGAGCGGACTGCTGCCCTGGGGGGGGCGGCCTGCTCCTCACAGCGATGGCGCTCACCACGCTGGGGGTGCGACCACGGCTGGCGGAATTCCGCTGACCAGTCATCTGTAGCTGAGGGGAATCAGCTCAGGCGTCCGTGAGCCGGGTTTCTTCCAGGTCCAGGGAGCGCTGGAGGCGGCGGCGCGTGGTGTCGCTGATGCGGTGGGCGTCGTACAGGCGCTGCAGTTCCTCCGTCTCCACGGCGATCAGATCGCGGCGGAGCTGGCGGTAGACGAGGTCGGCCGACTCGGCGGCCACGACGGCGCCGTTGTTCTCGGCGAGGCGGTCGCGGGCGTCCTCCAGGCGGGCGTTCAGGCCGCGACGGAGCCGGTCGAGCACGATGTCGGAGACGGCCTCCAGCTGGGCCAGCTCCTCCAGCCGCGCCAGCCCCGCATGAGCCAGATGGGAGCGGGCCTCGGTCTCCTCGCGTTCGGTGTGGGCCGGCTCCAGGGCGATGCCGGAGGCGCGGACGACGGGGGCGAGGGTGAAGCCCTGCACGACCAGGGTGACCACGACCACGGAGGTGGTGAGCACGAGCACAAGGGGTCGGCCGGGCAGCGTGCTGCCGCTCTTGGTGACCTCGGGGATGGACAGGGCAGCGGCCAGCGGCATCACTCCGCGCGTGCCGGCCCAGGTGAGGACCATCGGGAGCCGCCAGTTCAGGCGGTGGATGCCGCCCTTGCGCTGCACGACCGCCGACAGCGGCGCGAGCCACAGCAGGCGTACGGCGATGAGCGTGGCGGCGACGGCGAGAGCGTACAGCGGCCAAGTGCGGTCGCCGTCGGCCAGCGCCCGTACCTCGGCTGGGAGGGCCAGCCCGATGAGGCTGAACACCACGCTCTCCAGGAGGAACACCACGGTGCCGTACACGGCGTGCAACTGGAGCCGTATGCGGGCGTTGGTGAGCCGGTCGCCCCGTCCGCCCAGGATCACCCCGGCGACCACGCACGAGGTCACTCCGGAGGTGTGCGCACCTTCCGCCAGGAGATAGGAGGCGTAGGGGGTGACCAGCGCGATCACCGTCTCCAGCACGGGGTCCTCGGTACGGCGGCGGATCAACATGATCACTCCGGCGACCGCCGCCCCGATCACGGTGCCGCCGCCCGCCAGTAGTAGGAACTGTCCGCCGGCCGCGCCCCAGTTCGCCGCCGCCGACGCGATGGCGATGCCCGCCGCGACCCGGACCAGCACCAGCGAGGTGGCGTCGTTGAACAGACTTTCGGCCTGCACCAGGACCTGTACTTTGGGCGGGAGGGCGAGCCGCCGGCCGAGCGCAGTCACGGCCACCGGGTCGGTGCTGGCCAGTACCGCGCCCAGCACGAACGCCATCTGCCAGGACAGGGGCGTCACGCACGCCGCCACTACGGCGACGGCCGCCGCCGACGCCAGGACCAGACCGATGGCGAGGATCCCGACCGGTTTCCATACCGCCCGCAGCTCGCGCCAGGGCATGTCTTCCGCGCTCGCGTACAGCAGGGGCGGCAGTACCACCAACCCGATGATCTCGGGGCTGATCTGGATCTCGGGAGTGCCCGGCAACAGCGCGACGGCAAGACCGGCCACCACCAGCAGGGAGGGGGCGGGAATGCGCCACCGGCGCGCGAAGGTCGCCACCACGGTGGCCAGAATGACCAACGCAAGAACCGTCCCGACGCTCCGCATGCCGTGTCCCCCTGGGCTGAAAAAGGGAGCCGCCCTGGCTCCCCTGCCGACCAGACTTCCCGGCACACCGCTTTCACCCTATCGGTCCAGGTCGCGTCAGAGCAGTGTCAAGGTGACCGGGATCGGCGCCAAGGAAGCGCTAAGACGCATCCCGCGCGGCTCTCGAACGGGCTTCCTTAGGAGCAGCCCCCTTCATGATGGGGAAGTTGATCCAGTGAGCGGAGCGCGTCGGCGGCGATGAGTGACGTACGGCCCGGACGACTGAAGGTCTACCTCGGCGCGGCCCCGGGGGTCGGCAAGACCTACCGGATGCTCGACGAGGGGCGCCGCCGCGTCGCGCGCGGGGCGGACGTGGTGGTCGGCTTCGCGGAGTGCCACGGCCGCCGGCGCACGCAAGCGATGCTCGACGGCCTGGAGGTCGTCCCGCGTGCCTCCTGCATGTACCGCGGCGGGGGCTTCGAGGAGATGGACCTGGCCGCGGTGCTCGCCCGTCACCCGCAGGTGGCGATCGTGGACGAGTTCGCCCACAGCAACGTCCCCGGCGACGGCCGCAACACCAAGCGCTGGCAGGACATCGAGGAACTCCTCGCCGCCGGCATCGACGTCATCACCGCGGTGAACATCCAGCACCTCGAATCCCTCAACGACGTGGTCGAGAAGATCACCCATGTTCCGCAGCACGAGACGGTGCCGGACGAGGTCGTGCGGCGGGCCTGGCAGATCGAGCTGGTGGACATGCCCCCCGAGGGGCTGCGGCGGCGCATGGCGCACGGGAACATCTACGCCCCGGAGAAGATCGACGCGGCCCTTGCGAACTACTTCCGCCCAGGCAATCTGACCGCCCTGCGGCAGCTGGCCCTGCTGTGGGTGGCCGACCGGGTGGATGAAGCGCTCCAGGAGTACCGGTCCCAGCACGGCATCGGCGGGGTGTGGGAGACCCGGGAACGGGTCGTCGTCGCCCTGACCGGCGGCCCCGAGGGCGACACGCTCATCCGACGGGCCGCCCGGATCGCCGCCCGGTCGGCCGGCGGCGACCTGCTCGCCGTGCACGTGGCCCGCAGCGACGGCCTGGCCGGCGGCGTCTCGGCCGCCTCCCTCGCCCGGCAGCGCAGGCTGGTGGAGGACCTCGGCGGCAGCTACCACTCGGTCATCGGCGACGACGTCTCCTCCACCCTGGTGGAGTTCGCCCGCGCTGAGAACGCCACCCAGCTCGTCCTCGGCACCAGCAGACGCGGTCGGCTGCAACGCTTCCTGACCGGACCCGGCACGGGCGAGACCGTGACCGAGCTGTCCGGCGACATCGACGTCCACCGCGTCACCCACGAACGGGCCGGACGCGGCACCCTCCTGCCCTCCCGGCGCCGCACGCTGTCCACGGCCCGGCTGATCGCCGGTCCGGTGGCCGGGCTGGTCCTGCCCGTTCTGCTCACCACCGGGCTCGCCCAGGTGCGCGGAACGCTGGACCTGACCAGCGAGGCGCTGCTGTTCCTGCTCGCCGTGGTCGGTGTGGCCTGCATAGGCGGGGTCGCCTCCGCGGTGATCGCCTCGGTGACCGCGTCGCTGCTGCTCAACTACTGGTTCATCCCGCCCATCGGCTCCTTCGCGCTGAAGGACGCCAACGCCATTCTGGCGCCCTCCGTGTTCGCGGTCGTCGCGGCGACCGTGGCTGGCGTAGTGGACCGCTCGCTTCGGCTGTCCCGGCGCTCGGCGCGTGCGACGGCCGAGGCCGAGACCATGTCCTCGCTGGCCGGCACGATCGTGCGAGGAGAGGCGACGATCCCGGCCCTGCTGGAGCGCACCCGCGAAACCTTCGGCCTGGAATCGGCGGAGCTGGCGGACGAGCCACCGGACACCGACGGCGCCACCTTCGTACCAGCCGGTCCGGACGCGTACCTCGTGCTGCGCGGCCGTACCCTCTCCTCCCCCGAGCGGCGGGTGCTGGCCGCGTTCGCCGCACACGTCGGCTCCGCGGTGGAGCGCGCCCGGCTGGCCGAGGCGGCGGCCGAGGTGGAGCCGGTCAAGGCCGCCGACCGGCTGCGTACAGCCCTGCTGCGGGCCGTCGGCCACGACCTGCGCACCCCGCTCGCGGCGGGCTGGGCCGCCGTAGCATCCCTGCGCAGCCGCGACGTCGAGTTCTCGCCCGAGGACCGCGACGAGCTGCTCGCCACTGCCGACGAGTCCATGGCAAAGCTGAACCGGCTGGTGGAGAACTTGCTGGACCTCAGTCGCCTGGAGGCCGGTGCCCTCACCCTGAACCTGCGCCCGACCTTCCTGGACGAGGTCCTGCCCATGGCGCTCACCGACATCCCGGAGGTCGAGGTGGCGGACGTGGAGGACATCCCGGCGGTGCTGGCCGACCCGCCGCTATTGGAGCGGGTGATCGCCAACCTGGTCGGCAATGCCGCCCGCCATACCCCGCCTGGACGGAAAGTGGTGCTCACTGCCAGTGCTCTGGCGGGGCGGGTGGAGCTGCGGGTCGTGGACCGGGGGCCGGGACTGCCGCAGACCGATCGGGAGCGGATCTTCGAGCCGTTCCAGCGGCTCGGCGACACCGACAACACCAGCGGACTAGGTCTCGGACTCGCCCTCGCCCGGGGCCTGACCGAGGCGATGAACGGCAGCCTCAGCCCCGAGGACACACCCGGCGGCGGCCTGACCATGGTCGTCTCGCTGCCGTTCGCAGAGCAGGCCGTAGGGGCCGAACCCACCCAGCAGAGCGCAGGAGGTGCGCGATGAGCACAGAGACAGGCGCCTGGAGGATGCTGCACGGCAAGCATGCCCCGGCCCATACCTTGCCCCTCAGGGACCGGCTGGCCCTGACGGCCGGCCTGTCCGCCCCGTTCCTGGTGGCCCTCACGCTCGTCCCGTTCCGTACGAGCCTGTCGCACACGAACGCCGCCCTGATCCTCGTCGTGGTGGTGGTAGCGGTGTCCTCGCTGGGCAGCCGTACGGCCGGCGTGGTCGCGGCCCTTTCGGCCGCGGCCTGGTTCGACTTCTTCCTCACTCGGCCGTACGAGACCTTCGACATCAACGCCACGGCGGACATCGAAACTGCGGTGCTGCTGCTGGTCGTCGGCGTGATCGTGTCGCAGCTCGCGGCCCGCGCCCGCCGGCTGGAGGTCATGACGGTCACCGACGCGTCGCACCTGGCGCGCATCCACCGCACGGCCGACCTCGTGCAGTCCGCCAACTCCGCGGACACCGTGGTCGACCACGTCCGCACCGAGCTGACCGACCTGCTCGGCCTGCGCGCCTGCCGCTTCGAGTACGGCACCCTCATGGGACGGCCGCCGCGCCTGGAGAAGGACGGCAGTGTGACGGTGGGCCGCCGCACCTGGAATCCCGAAACCGACGGCTGGCCCGAGGGCGACATTGAACTGCGCGCCTACGGCAACGGCCACTACTTCGGCCGCTTCATGCTCACCCCCGGCCCGGGCGCCGTCCCCGCGCTCCAGGCCCGTCTGGTCGCTGTGACCCTGGCCGACCAGACGGGGGCCGCGCTGGACACATCCGGACCGGTACGCGGGTGGTGAGGCCGGGCGCGGCGGATTCCCTGACGCGTTCCTGACGCCAGGCGGACCGCTCGATGGAACGACGCCGTGCCTCCCGCCGTTCCTCTTCGATGTGACGTCAACTCTGCATCTGCGACCGGAACTTGCCCAGCGCTCCCAGCACATGGTGATCTGCGGCGACGACGGACTCGCGCACCGCCTCGCGCTCGAACTGGACGCGGTGTGCGGCGAGGTCGTCACCGTGGTGCTGCCCTCCCGGGAAGACGAGTACGGTGCCGAGATCGCCGCGCTGCACGCCGACCCGCGCTCACCGGTCGAACTGCTCGTCTCCGCCCGCCCGGACGAGCGGACCCTGCGCGCCGCCGGGGTCGAGCGGGCCACCGCGCTCGCCCTCACCTACCGCGACGACCAGGTCAACATGACCGCCGCCCTACTGGCCCGCACCCTCAACCCGTCGGTACGGCTGGTGGTGCGGATGTTCCACCACGAGCGCGGTCGGCATCTGGAGCGGCTGCTGGACCGTGCCGCCGGCCTGGCTCCTGATGCGGCGCAGGACACCTCCACCACGGTGCTGTCCGACGCCGACACCGCCGTGCCTGAACTGGTGGCGGCCGCCGCCGTGGGCCACGGTCACACACTTCAGGTCGAGGGCAAGGTCTTCCGCGGTGTCGTACGCCCGGCCGGGGCGCCGGCGCAGGCCACGGACCTGGCCACGCTTGCCGTCCTGTCCGGCGCTCACCAGGACGACCCGGCGAGCCAGGACAGCCCGGAGACACTCGGGGAGGACGGCACCCAGTTGCTGCCGGACGCCCAGACGGCGTACCACCGCCAGTTCACGCACGGCCGGCTGATGCTGGAGGAGGTCACCCACCACCACGCGCCCGACCCCGCCCAGCAACGACGGCGCGCCCGCCCCGGTGCCTGGCTGCGGGCCCGCCTGGCGCACCTGCCGTGGAAGGTGTTCCTCTCCCGCGAGGTCACCGCCGTCTTCGGCGCGCTCGGCGCCATGGTGCTCGCCCTCGCGGCCGCCACCGCGCTGTTCGCCGACGAGCATCCGTGGTGGAAGAACCTGTACCTGCCGATGCTGGACATCTTCACCATGGGCGACCCGGCCACCAACGAGTCCGTCGCCCGGCGCATCCTCCAGCTCGTCGCCGGGTTCGTCGGCCTGGCGGTCCTGCCGCTCGTCGTGGCCGCGACGCTGAACGCCACCGATGCCTTTCGCGCGGCCTCCGCGAGCCACCCGCCCGACCAGGACACGACCGGCCACATCGTCCTCGTCGGCCTCGGCAAGATCGGCACGCGAGTGCTGGCCCGGCTGCGCACGACCGACCACCAGGTGGTCGTGATCGAACGCGACCCACACGCGCGCGGGGTCACGCTCGCCCGCGAACTGGGCGTGCCGCTGATCCTGCAGGACGCCACGACCCCTGACGTGCTCGACCTGGCCCGGGTCCGGCACAGCCGCTCCCTGCTCGTCCTCACCCGCGACGACGGTCAGAACCTGGACATCGTCATGGCCGCCCGGGAGCACAATCCTGCGGTCCGCGTGGTCATGCGACTGTACGACGACGACTTCGCCGCGACGGTCCAGCGCACCCTGCGTGCCTCCTACCCGGAGGCGCTCACCCGTAGCCGAAGCGTTTCCGCACTGGCCGCGCCGTCCTTCGCCGCTGCGATGATGGGCCGCCACGTATTGGGTGTGATGCCGGTGGAACGCGGATCGCTGCTGTTCACCTGTGTGGATGTGGCCGGGCATCCCGAACTGGAGGGGCGCTCGGTGCACGAGGCGTTCCGGGAGAACGAGTGGCGGGTACTGGCTGTCGGAGCCGCCGGTGCTGCGGCGGATCCGTCCTCCCTGGACACCCTCACCGGGCTCCGTCCCGACCGGTCCGGCTTCGACTGGCGTCCTCCGCAAGGGCGGGTGCTGCGTGCCAGTGACCGCGTCGTCCTGGCGACCACCCGGCGCGGGCTGGACATCCTCATGACGGGCGTGCAGCCGCATCCCTCGGACCGACGGGACTGAGGGATCCCCCGCAGAAGTCACTCCAGACCGGATGCCTTGAACACGGCCAGTGCGGTCTCGCGGTCGACGCGGGCCGCGAGGCGGTGCAACGCCGTCTGCCCGCACAGCAACAGCCCCTCGGCTGCCGCTTTCCGGGCGCCCTCCTCGAGGCGATGCCACAGGACGGGATTGCTCACCAGCACCTCAGGGTCGATCTCGACACGCGCGCCGTGGGCGTCGCGCAGGAGGAGCCGCTGAGAGACACCCTTCAGGCAGCGCACGGACACCAGTTGATCGGTCCGTACCCGGCGCTCCACGAGCAGCCGTCGCGAGGTCAGCCAGTTCCCGTGGGCTGAGACACGGGCCGGAAACAGCACGAGGAAGAGCAGCAGAGCGAGCGCAAGCCACAGCTCATTTTGACGCCGTTCTGATGAAGACTGCACGGTCCTCGGTGCTTCTCACACGTCAGGGTTACCGGCCGGTAGGGATCATCAGCCGTAAGAGTTCCGTCAAAGCCGTGGGTGCGGCCGTAAGGGGGCCGTCAACGAGCGACCGTATCCGGCCAGAGACAGGGTTTCCTCTAAGCGTCCATGTTCCACCCCCGAACCTCTTCAGGAGTTCACGATGGCCGATCTGGCCTTCGTCGCCATCACGGTCGCGGTCTTCGCGCTGGTGGCTCTCGTCGCCCGGGGGGTGACGAAGCTGTGACCGCCGAAAACATCGTCGGCCTGGTCGTGGCCGTCGCCCTGCTGGGTTACCTCGTCCTCGCCCTGATCTTCCCGGAGAGGTTCTGAGCACCGACATGGGTCCCGTACTTGCTGACGTGCTCTTCGTGACCGCGCTGGTCGGCGCGCTCGCGTTGGCGCACCGTCCCCTCGGCGACTACATGGCCGCCGTCTTCCAGTCCAAGAAGCACCTGCGCGTCGAGCGGTGGATATACCGCTCCGTGGGTGCCAACCCTGACGCCGAGATGCGCTGGCCGGCCTATCTGCGCGGGGTGCTGTTCTTCTCCGCCGTCAGCGTCCTGTTCCTCTGCCTGCTCCAGCGGGTGCAGGACAAGCTGCCGCTGTCGCTAGGCTTCAAGCCGATCAGCCCGGACCAGGCGTTCAACACGGCCGCCTCCTTCGTGTCCAACACGAACTGGCAGTCGTACTCGGGCGAGGTGGCGATGAGCCACGTCACCCAGACCATGGGTCTGGCCGTGCAGAACTTCGTGTCGGCGGCCGTCGGTATCGCGGTCGCGGTCGCGCTGGTGCGCGGCTTCGCCCGGTCCCGCACCGGCGACCTGGGCAACTTCTGGGCCGACCTGGTGCGCTGCATCATCCGGATCCTGATCCCGCTCTCCGTGATCGCGGCCGTGGTCCTGATTGCCTGCGGTGCCATTCAGAACTTCGGCGACATCCACCACATCACCACGCTGACCGGCCAGAAGCAGGCCATCAGCCCCGGCGCGGTGGCGTCGCAGGAGGCCATCAAGGACCTGGGCACCAACGGCGGCGGCTTCTTCAACGCCAACAGCGCGCACCCGTTCGAAAACCCCAACGGCTTCACCAACTGGCTGGAGATCTTCCTGCTGCTGGTGATCCCGTTCTCGCTGCCGCGCACCTTCGGCAAGATGGTCGGCTCGGTCAAGCAGGGCTACGCGATCCTCGCCGCGATGGGCATC
The DNA here is from genome assembly GCF_044456925.1 of Streptomyces sp. NPDC050743. Taxonomy (NCBI): domain Bacteria; kingdom Bacillati; phylum Actinomycetota; class Actinomycetes; order Kitasatosporales; family Streptomycetaceae; genus Streptomyces; species Streptomyces sp. NPDC050743. Next base: position 50,445 of record NZ_JBITGJ010000004.1, on the reverse strand, counting down.
ATCTGGTTCCTCGCCGTGGTCACCGTGACCTGGCTGGAGTACGCCCACCCCGGCACCGCCTCGCAGTTGGCGGGCGGCGCGATGGAGGGCAAGGAGCAGCGCTTCGGCGAGGGCAACTCGTCGGCGTTCGCGGTGTCGACCACGATGACCTCCACCGGATCGGTGGACTCCTTCCACGACTCCTTCGGCGGACTGTCCGGCGGTGTGCTGCTGCTCGGCATGATGCTGGGCGAGATCGCGCCCGGCGGCACCGGCTCCGGCCTGTACGGCATGCTGATCATGGCGATCATCGCGGTGTTCATCGCCGGTCTGATGGTCGGCCGTACGCCCGAGTACCTGGGCAAGAAGATCGGCGCCCGCGAGATGAAGCTGGCCGCTGCCTACATCCTGGTCACTCCGGCCCTGGTGCTGATCGGCGCGGCGCTGGCGATGGCACTGGGCAAGGGGCAGTCGTCGATGACGAACGTGGGCGCGCACGGGTTCTCCGAGGTGCTGTACGCCTACACGTCCGCGTCCAACAACAACGGTTCGGCCTTCGCCGGATTCGCCGCCAACACCGAGTACCACAACACGATGCTCGGCCTGTGCATGCTGCTCGGCCGCTTCGTGCCCATGGTGTTCGTGCTGGCGCTGGCCGGCTCGCTCGCCGAGCAGCAGCCGATCCCGGCCACCGCGGGCACCCTGCGCACCGAGAAGCCGCTTTTCACCGGTCTGCTGGTGGGCGCGATCCTGATCATCACCGGTCTGACGTTCTTCCCGGCCCTCGCGCTGGGCCCGCTGGCCGAAGGGTTGGCGTGATGACCACCAACACCTCGAAGACAGAGATCGAGAAGCAGGACTCGATGTCCACTCCCACCCTCGCGCCCCACCAGGACGCGCCGACTGGGCACAAGGCGCCCGAAGGCCGTGTCGGCGGCGGACTGTTCGACCCCAAGCAGCTGGTCAAGTCGCTGCCCGACGCCTTCCGCAAGCTCGACCCACGGGTGATGGTCAAGTCCCCCGTGATGTTCGTGGTCCTCGTCGGCTCCGTCCTGACCACGGTGTTCTCCTTCCAGCACCCGGGCGACTGGTTCGGCTGGACGATCAGCGCCTGGCTGTGGCTGACGGTGATCTTCGCCAACCTGGCGGAGGCGGTCGCCGAGGGCCGTGGCAAGGCTCAGGCCGACACCCTGCGCAAGGCCAAGACCGACACCGTCGCCCGTCGGCTGCTGAAGGACGGCTCGGAGGAGCAGGTCCCCGGTACCGCGCTGACCATCGGTGACCTGGTGGTCTGCGAGGCCGGCGACATCATCCCCGGTGACGGTGATGTCATCGAGGGTGTCGCCTCGGTGGACGAGTCTGCGATCACGGGCGAGTCCGCCCCGGTCATCCGGGAGTCCGGCGGTGACCGCTCCGCGGTGACTGGCGGTACGAAGGTGCTGTCCGACCGGATCGTCATCAAGATCACGACGAAGCCCGGTGAGACCTTCATCGACCGGATGATCAACCTGGTCGAGGGCGCCGCCCGGCAGAAGACGCCCAACGAGATCGCGCTGAACATCCTGCTCGCCTCGCTGACCATCGTGTTCCTGCTGGCGGTGGCCACCTTGCCGCCGTTCGCCGACTACGCGCACTCCGAGCTGAGCATGGTCGTGCTGGTGGCCCTGCTGGTCTGTCTGATCCCGACCACGATCGGCGCCCTGCTCTCCGCGATCGGCATCGCGGGCATGGACCGGCTGGTACAGCGCAACGTGCTCGCCATGTCCGGGCGTGCGGTCGAGGCCGCCGGTGACGTCTCCACCCTGCTGCTGGACAAGACCGGCACCATCACCCTCGGCAACCGCCAGGCGGCGGAGTTCGTGCCGGTGCGCGGGACGACGGAGGCTGAGGTCGCTGACGCCGCCCAGCTGTCCTCCCTCTCGGACGAGACCCCCGAGGGCCGTTCCGTCGTCGTCCTGGCCAAGGAGAAGTACGGGCTGCGCGAGCGCCACCAGGGCGAGCTGGTCGGCGCCGAGTGGATCGAGTTCACCGCCCAGACCCGCATGTCGGGCGTGGACGTCGACGGCCGCAAGATACGCAAGGGCGCCACGGCCTCGGTCATCGCCTGGGTCAAGGAGCAGGGCGGCACCGTCGCCGAAGACGCCCAGGCTCTGACCGACCGGATCTCCGAGGCGGGCGGCACGCCCCTGCTGGTCGCCGTCAACGACGACAAGGGCGCCCGCGTCCTGGGCGTCATCTACCTCAAGGACGTCGTCAAGGAGGGCATGCGGGAGCGGTTCGAGGAACTGCGCCGCATGGGCATCAAGACCGTCATGATCACGGGTGACAACCCGCTGACCGCGAAGGCGATCGCCGAGGAGGCAGGCGTCGACGACTTCCTCGCGGAGGCCACTCCCGAGGACAAGATGGCCCTCATCAAGCGGGAGCAGGCCGGCGGCAAGCTGGTCGCGATGACCGGTGACGGCACCAACGACGCCCCGGCACTGGCCCAGGCGGACGTCGGCGTGGCGATGAACACCGGTACGTCGGCCGCCAAGGAGGCCGGCAACATGGTCGACCTCGACTCCAACCCGACCAAGCTGATCGAGATCGTCGAGATCGGCAAGCAGCTGCTGATCACGCGCGGTGCACTGACCACCTTCTCCATCGCCAACGACGTCGCGAAGTACTTCGCGATCATCCCGGCGCTGTTCGCCGCGGTCTACCCGGGCCTGGACAAGCTCAACATCATGCACCTGTCCAGCCCGAACTCCGCGATCCTGTCGGCCGTCATCTTCAACGCGCTGATCATCATCGCGCTGGTGCCGCTGTCCCTGAAGGGCGTGCGCTACCGGCCGATGAGCGCCGACAAGATGCTGCGGCGCAACCTCGGCATCTACGGCCTGGGCGGCCTGATCGCCCCGTTCATCGGCATCAAGATCATCGACCTGCTCATCTCGCTCATCCCCGGGATCGGGTGAAGGACATGAACAACTCCTTTGTGAACTTCGGCCGTATGACGTGGGCCGCCCTGCGCATGCTGCTCGTCCTCACCGTCGTGACCGGCATCGTCTACCCCCTCGTCGTCACCGGCATCGGCCAGGCGGCCTTCCACAGCAAGGCCAACGGCTCGACGGTCAAGGTCGACGGCAAGGTGGTCGGCTCCTCGCTGATCGGCCAGAGCTGGAACATCAAGGGCACCGACAAGCCCGACCCGAAGTGGTTCCAGCCCCGCCCGTCCAACAGCAACTACGACCCGCTGGCCACCGGTTCCAGCCAGCTCAGTGCCAGCAACCCCAAGTTGGTGCAGATGGTGAAGGACGCCAAGAAGCAGGTCGCCGAGTTCAACGGCGTACCTCAGTCCGAGGTACCCAAGGACGCGGTGACCGGCTCGGCCTCCGCGATCGACCCGGACATCTCCCCGGCCTACGCGGACATCCAGGTGGGCCGCGTGGCCAAGGCGAACGGACTGCCCGTCTCCCAGGTACAGAAGCTGGTCAAGGAGCACACCGACGGCCGCACCCTCGGATTCATGGGTGAGCCGCACGTGAACGTCCTGGCGCTCAACATCGCGCTCAAGGGCCTTCTGGCCAAGAACTGATGGGATTACGCGACATGCGCGGGAGTCGGCGGCCGGGAAGGTACCCCGTGTCCGTCGACTCCCGCCGTCATGACGACAGGAGAGGCACATACCTATGACCAGGGTGCTCGTGGTGGAGGACGACGCGCAGCTCGTACGGGCCCTCGTGATCAACCTGCAGGCACGCCAGTACGGCGTCGACGCCGCCCCCGACGGCGCCACCGCACTCCGGCTGGCAGCGGCCCGCCAGCCGGATGTGGTCCTGCTCGACCTCGGCCTGCCCGACATGGACGGCGTCGACGTCATCAAGGCCCTGCGCGGCTGGACCCGCGTCCCGATCATGGTCCTGTCCGCACGTCAGTCGTACGACGAGAAGGTGGCGGCCCTCGACGCGGGCGCCGACGACTACGTCACCAAGCCGTTCAACATGAACGAGCTGCTGGCCCGGCTGCGGGCGGCCGTCCGCCGCACCGAGGACACCCCGCTCGTGCCGGAGACGAAGCTGGTCGAGACGGAGGACTTCACTCTCGACCTTCTGGCCAAGAAGGCTGTACGGGATGGGCGGGACGTACGGCTGACCCCGACCGAGTGGCACCTGTTGGAGATACTGGTGACGAACCCCGGCCGGCTCATCACCCAGAAGCAGCTGCTCCAGGAGGTGTGGGGCGTCTCGCAGAGCAGTAAGACCAACTACCTGCGCGTCTACATGGCCCAGCTGCGGCGCAAACTGGAAGCCAATCCCTCCCATCCCCGCTATCTCATCACCGAGCCCGGCATGGGCTATCGCTTCGAAGGGTGAACATGGCACGCGGCAAGCTCCGGATCTATCTCGGCGCGGCTCCCGGCGTCGGCAAGACCTACGCCATGCTCTCCGAGGCGCACCGCCGAGTGGAGCGGGGCACCGACTGTGTCGTCGCCTTCGTGGAGCACCACGGCCGCTCGCGCACCGAGGTGATGCTGCACGGTCTGGAACAGGTGCCGCGCAAGGAGATCGAGTACCGGGGCAGCGTCTTCACCGAGATGGACGTGGACGCCGTCCTCGCCCGCCGCCCCCAGGTGGCGCTGGTTGACGAGCTGCCGCACACCAACGTCCCCGGCTCGCGCAACGCCAAGCGCTGGCAGGACGTGGAGGAGCTGCTCGCCGCCGGGATCGACGTCATCTCCACGGTCAACATCCAGCACCTGGAATCGCTCGGTGACGTCGTGGAGTCCATCACCGGGGTGCGGCAGCAGGAGACCGTTCCGGACGAGATCGTGCGGCGGGCCGACCAGATCGAGCTGGTCGACATGTCCCCGCAGGCCCTGCGCCGCCGCATGGCCCACGGCAACATCTACAAGCCGGACAAGGTCGACGCGGCCCTGTCCAACTACTTCCGCCCCGGGAACCTGACCGCCCTGCGCGAGCTGGCGCTGCTGTGGGTGGCCGACCGGGTCGACGCCTACCTCACCGAGTACCGCAGCGAGCACCGCGTCTCCACGATCTGGGGCTCACGCGAACGGATCGTGGTCGGACTCACCGGTGGCCCCGAGGGCCGTACGCTCATCCGGCGCGCCGCACGCCTGGCCGAGAAGGGCGCGGGCGGCGAGGTCCTGGCCGTCTACATCTCCCGCAGCGACGGCCTCACCTCCGCCTCACCGAAGGAACTCGCCGTCCAGCGCACCCTCGTGGAGGACCTGGGCGGCACCTTCCACCACGTGGTCGGTGACGACATACCAGCCGCACTGCTCGACTTCGCGCGCGGCGTGAACGCCACGCAGATCGTGCTGGGCGTCTCCCGCCGCAGGAGCTGGCAGTACGTCTTCGGGCCGGGCGTCGGCGCCACGGTCGCCCGCGACTCCGGCCCCGACCTCGACGTCCACCTCATCACCCACGACGAGGCGGGCAAGGGCCGAGGACTGCCCGTCGCCGCCAGGGGCGCGCGGCTCGGCCGGGCCCGGCTCATCTGGGGATGGCTGGCCGGAATCGCCGGACCACTGCTGCTGACCTGGCTGCTGAGCAGTGTCGTCCCCGACATCGGGCTCGCCAACGACATGCTGCTGTTCCTGACGATGACAGTGGCGGCGGCCCTGCTCGGCGGGCTCTTCCCCGCCCTGGCCTCGGCGGTGGTCGGATCCGCCCTGCTCAACTGGTACTTCACCCCACCGGTCCACACCTGGACGATCGCCGACCCGAAGAACATCGTCGCCATCGCGGTCTTCTTCGGCGTCGCCGTCTCCGTCGCCTCCGTGGTGGACCTGGCCGCCCGCCGCACCCACCAGGCAGCCCGGCTGCGCGCCGAGTCGGAAATCCTCTCCTTCCTCGCAGGCAACGTCCTGCGCGGCGAGACCACCCTGGAAGCACTCCTGGACCGGGTCCGCGAGACCTTCGGCATGGAGTCGGCGGCCCTGCTGGAACGCGAGAACGACGTCGCTCCCTGGACGTGCGCCGGCAGCGTCGGCCCCCGCCCCTGCACCACCCCCGACGCAGCCGACGTGGACGTCCCGGTCGGTGACCACCTGACTCTGGCCCTCTCCGGACGTGTCCTGCCCGCCGAGGACCGCCGGGTGCTGGCCGCTTTCGCGGCCCAGGCCGCCGTCGTGCTGGACCGCCAGCGCCTGCAGCAGAAGGCAGACGAGGCAAAGGCCCTGGCCGAGGGCAACCGCATCCGCACCGCCCTGCTCGCCGCCGTCAGCCACGACCTGCGCACCCCACTCGCTGGCATCAAGGCCGCCGTCACCTCCCTGCGTTCGGACGACGTGGAATGGTCCGCGGCCGATCAGGCGGAGTTCCTGGAGGCCATCGAGGAAGGCGCCGACCGCCTGGACCACCTCGTCGGCAACCTGCTCGACATGTCCCGCCTCCAGACCGGTACGGTCACGCCGATCATCCGCGAGACCGACCTCGATGAGGTGATCCCCATGGCACTCGGCGGCGTCCCCGAGGACAGCGTCGATCTGGACATCCCGGAGACCCTCCCGATGGTCGACGTCGACCGGGGCCTGCTGGAACGCTCGGTCGCAAACGTCGTGGAAAACGCGGTCAAGTACAGCCCGCCGGGTGAGCCGGTCCTGGTCTCGGCCAGTGCCATCGCCGACCGGGTGGAGGTCCGGGTCGTGGACCGCGGCCCCGGCGTGCCGGACGAGGCCAAGTCCCGCATATTCGAACCGTTCCAGCGCTACGGCGACTCCCCGCGCGGCGCCGGCGTCGGCCTCGGCCTCGCCGTGGCCCGGGGCTTCGCGGAGGCCATCGGAGGCACCCTCAACGCCGAGGACACCCCTGGCGGCGGCCTCACCATGGTCCTCACCCTGCCGACGGCGCCACAACGCCGCCCGGAGGAACCCGACCGAGCATCCGTGGTCGGCACCTGAGCGGCTGAGCCCTCCGGGAACCTCAGGCGCCGGGCGGAACCGCCTCGAACTCCCTCCGCATCCGCCATACGCCCAGCCGTGACCCCAGGACGTTACGGCGGTATGCGGCCCTGAGCCTGGGCCTCCAGCGGCAAGGGCGGCTCTTTATCCCGACGCGAAATCTCCCGATCGCACCAGCCCGCCTGCGGGACACAGCCATCCGCCCATCCCGGAGACGGCAAGCACTGCGGGACCGAGCAGGACCGGCTGGGTGAGGGACGCCATCTTGATCAGCCACGGCACCCCCTGTTGTCGCGCCCGCAGAGAGAACGCCCGGAACAACGCCCGGCTGCCTAGCCAGTGGATCGACAACTGCCCGAGCGAACGTCAGCACAGGATGCCTCAGAGGTCACTCGGATTCTCACGAGCAAAGGGATACAGCCTGATGAACAACGGGCAGGTCCCGTATCACGTACCGCGCATCGGACGTACGACGCGCGTCGTCACGGCGTCCCTGACTCCGGGTGCTGGAGAGCGGGGAACCCGAGTACAACGGTCCCCGGTCTTCATGCTGCCCAGCGTCACTGTTACGCGTAGAGGCCCCGTCAGGATCTTGCTGACGGGGCCTCTACGTCTAACTGCGCTCTCACACGCCCCTATAACGGGGGAACGCCGGGTACCGTTCTGACCAGGTTGAAGACCTCACGGGCGGCATATCGCTTGAGGCATCGGATGATCTCGCGTCGAGTCTTGCCCTCCCGGGTGCGGCGTGCGAAGTACGCCTGGGTGCGCGGGTCGTGGCGCAGGCGGGTGAACACGATGCGGTGCAGGGCCGCGTTCGCCTGGCGGCTTCACTGAGGTGCAACGGACCATCGTGCGCCGCGTGCTGGACACGGAGCTGCTCGACCCGGCGAAATACTAGGTTACTTCCGAAGAGTTGGGTCTGATTCGCTACGACGAGGGCATCTCGATCAGTACCGTGCGAGATCTAAGACGGCTTCCTCCACCCGCGGTTCACCACGGACGCTCCGAACGGACAGCCGCCGATAGGGCCGGCAACGGACCCCTACGACCGCAGCAAGCCCCTCGACCCGAACCGTCCCGACGTGTGCGGCACGGTCACCCGGACCTGACGCGACGGAGCACCGTCCGGCTGCCTGTCTCTGACGGCAGGCAGTAGGACCGGGCCACCGCGAGGAAACAAAGGACTGGCAGCACGAGTGCGAGCAGGCCGGTGCCGAGGAGGCGGCCGGTCCGGAAGCGGCCGGCCGCGCGGGGAGCTAGGACGCCCCCGGGATCGAACAGGACGGTGACCCGTTCGCCGACCGTGGTGTGGGCTTGGCACCCGCGCCGTATGGCCACCGGCACGGGCTCCCCGTCCGCCCAGGAGAAGGTGCAGCGCCGGTCGGTACGGCCCTGCGTGGACTGTTCGCTCTGCACGGCGGTGACGATCACGTCCTGGCGGTGGCCGCGTTCGGTCAGGGCGATCTCGGCGGCCACCCGGGGGGTGAACACGGCGAGCGCCAGACCCACCACGACGACACCGCCGACGAGCACCCGGCCCGCACGGACGATCAGGAGGTAGAGAGCGAGCGCGAGAGTGCAGACCACACCCGCGGCGCCCGAGCGGAACGCGGCGGGTCCGGCCAGGACGCCGAGGACGCTCGATCCCACGACGAGCAGCGTTCCCATCACGGCGACGATGGTCCCTTCCGCCACCGCTGCGATCGTGAGAGGGCCGGACCAGCCGACGTGTGCCTGCCGGCCCGATCGACCGCCCCGTATCAGCGCCCGCTGCACCCGCACTGCTGTGGTTCTCCTCGTGTTGCCGTTCACAGGCCCGTCCGGCGGCACATTGCCTGCCCAGCCGCGGGCGATCCTGCGATGCATTGTCCCCGACGGGATGCGCGGCCTGTCAGGGCCCACCAGGTGACGGCGCGCTCATGGCGTTCTGCAATATACGTCGGCCACCGAATCATTCTGCTACCGTTCCACCGGGTCCGCGGCGGCTCGCCGAAGGCCGCTGTCCCGGTAGGCAGAAGGTGCCTTGAGGGCGGCCGGAGGAATCTCCCATCACGCCGCCGCGGACCCGGTTCCAGAGCGAGGGCGGGGCGCCACCGGACCGTCGATACCGTTACCCTGGCATCCGAATGTTTCGGTAACCGATGTAGTCTGGTGCGCCAGACCGGGGCGGGAGCCCGGTGCGTGCGCTGGGGACGCGGGAGGCGTCGCCGTCAGGGGGAAGAGAGCCCGTGCAGAGAGCAGCAAGGACCGCAGTAGTCGTCAGCAGCGTGGTCACAGTGGCAGCGGCGGGGGTGACGTTGGCGTGCTACGCGTCCGGGCAGCGGGAGACGAACGGTCACACGACCGGGTCATCGCATTCAGCGGCTCACCCGGTGAACACCCGCCCGCCTTCGGCGGAGGAAGTGCGCACCACGGCGCAGCAGTTTCTGGCCGCCTGTGAGTCGGGGGACACGGCGAAGGCCGCGTCGCTCACGGACAACGCCACGGTATCGGGCGTGCAACTGGTGTCATACAAGAAGGGTTTGCACGCCGCGTCCCTGACCTTCAGCGCCAAGCAGCCGACCGGTTTCCAGGTGCCGTTCTCCGTGCGAGCGCGACTGGCCTACGGCGGGCAGAAGACCACCTGGGCGTACGACTCGTCGCTCACTGTGGAGCGGGGAGGCGACGGGCGCGCGGTGGTCAAGTGGGCGCCGTCGGTGCTCTATCCGAAACTGACCGCAGGTCAGTCGGTCGTGGCCGCGCCGGCCGGCGCGCCGCCGGTCAAGGTGGTGGACCGAGCGGGCAAGGAGCTGACCGCCGCCCAGTACCCGTCGCTGGCCGGGATCCTCAGCCAGCTGCAGGACCGGTACGGAGCCAGGATGCACGGCACGCCCGGCACCGAGATCCGTGTCAGGAACGCCGACGGCACTGCGGGACGGGTCCTTGGGGTGCTTTCGCGTGGCAAAGCGGGAAAGCCGCTGCCCACCACCATCGATGCCCGCCTGCAGGCCGAGGCGGAGAAGGACGTCAAGACCGAGGGTCCGGACGCGTCGGTGGTCGCCGTGCAGCCCAGCACGGGTGACGTACTGGCGGTGGCCATGGCCCCGGCGAAGGGCTTCGACAAGGCGTTCCAGGGCACTTATGCGCCGGGCTCCACCTTCAAGGTGATCACGGCGGCGACGCTGCTCGACAGCGGAAAGTACACGCCCAGCACACCGCTGAACTGCCCGCAGTACTTCTCCTACGGCGGTCTCACGTTCCACAACGTGGACAAGATGAAGATCGAGCACGCGACGCTCGCCATGGACTTCGAGGCGTCGTGCAACACCGCCTTCATGTCGACGGCCCAGGCCCAGCCGGACGGTGCCGTGGAGAACGAGGCGCGCGACGTGTTCGGTCTCGGCCTGACCTGGAGCACGGGCGTTCCCAGTTTCGACGGCAGTGTCCCGACGACCGGCGGTGCTTCGAAGGCGATGACGTACATCGGACAGGGCAAGGTCCTCGTCAGTCCGCTCGACATGGCCTCCGTGGTCGCGACCGCGAAGGCAGGTGTCTTCCACCAGCCGGTGATCGTGCCTGCGAGCGTGGACAACCGGCAGCTCGCGCATGCACCGAGGCGGATGAGCGCTTCGGCGGACGCGTCCCTGCGTGAGCTGATGCGGCTGACGGCGCGGCAGGGCACCGCGGCACCGGTCATCGGCGGGCTGAGCGGGGACGTCGGCGCAAAGACCGGTACGGCCGAGGTGGACGGCCGGCAGAAGCCCAACAGCTGGTTCGTGGCCTACCGCGGCGACGTGGCGGCGGCGGCCGTGGTGCCGGGCAGCGGCGAGGGCTACAAGTTCGCCGGCAAGATCGTCACCGCCGTTCTCGCCGGGAGCTGACCCGGCAGGGCCGTGACGGAAGTACGACGCAGAGAGCAACCTTGACGACCAACGGCAGTACATGGATTTCGCAGCCCGCACACCGGGGCAGGACAGTCTCGCCCGCCGTACGGGCCGGCGACGGAGAGTCCTGGCCCCGTGCGGCCGTGTGGACGGCCGGGGCGGGCATCGCCCTGTTCGGGCTGGTCGGTGCGAGCGCTCCCAACCACAACACCCTCAGGGCGCCGATCACCTGGCTTCAGCTGCCGGCCATGACAGGCACAATTTCCGCGGTGGCCACCTCCGTCGCCATAGTGCTGTCGTGCGTCGGAACGATTCGCCTGCTGGGCGCCCACGGCCAAGGCTGGCGTCCCGATCCGCGAGCTCTCTTCCGTGCCGGCGCGATCGCCGTGCTCGTCGTCGCGAATCTCACCCCGGTCGGCTCCTCCGACACGGCCAGTTACGCCGCCTACGGCCGTATCGCCGCCCTGGGCGGGGACCCGTACGTGACAACCCCCGCCCAACTGGGCGGTGCCTACGCCCGTCTTGTCAGCGACGCCTGGCAGAACACCCCATCGGTGTACGGGCCGGTCGCCACGTGGTGGCAGGCCGCTGCCGGGTCGGTCGGCGGCGACCGGCCGTTTCTGACGATATGGGTGCTGATGCTCGCGAACGCGGCCGCGTTCCTCGGCACCGGCTACCTGTTGATGCGCACCGCTGCCGATCCGGTCCGGGCCGCGCTCCTGTGGACCGCCAACCCACTGCTGATCGGCGTACTGGTCGGGGGAGGACATCTGGACACCCTCGTCGCCGGGCTGGCCGTCTGCGCCGTCCACGTGGCGCGCAGGGCCACCGGGCGACACCACGACCTGGTCGTCGGAGGACTAGTCGGACTGGCGTGCGGAGTCAAGATCAGCGCCGCCCTGGTCGGGGTGGGGCTTTCCTGGCCGCTCCTCCGCTCCGGCGCCTGGCTGCGGGCCGCCCGCGTGACGGGTGCTGCCGTGCTGACCTTGGCGGCGCTCTACTGCGGCTACGGCCTGCACGCCCTGAATCCGCTCTCCGCGGCCTCGCATCTGGTGTCCACGCCCTCGTTGTGGGCGGTGTTCGACCACTTCGCGACGGAGTTCGTGGGCCCTGGTACAGCCGCGGCCAGTATCAGTGCTCTGTGGCCGGTGCTGATGCTGGGGCTGGCTCTGGCGCTCCACCGGCACGTCCCGTCGGACGCCCCGGACATCGTCACCGTTACGTTCGCGCTCGCCTTCGCCTGGGTTCTCGCGGCACCGTGGTCGATGCCTTGGTACACGGCCCTCGCCTGCGCGTTGGCGACCCTGTTCCGCTCTGTCCGCCTGACGCAGTGGCTGGTCGTGGCCACCGCCGGCCTGGCCCTGCTGCACAACAGTGGCGGTCACGGCTGGACGTGAGGGGACCACCTTGGGCCCCTGCACAGGCGTGTACATGACCTTCCTGGCGCACGCAAGACCGTAACGTGACATTCCATTCGAAATACCGAATTCGTCCTGTCCAACAGCAATGGCCCTGCCTGGCAAGTGATCCTGGTCTGACCGCGTCCGGTCCGAGACCGGGCGATTGCCGAGTTGTTCGCGACGGATCGGTGGTGTCGGCCAGGAGGCACGGATGGATCGGGAACGCGGCGCGGGGTGTGCCTGTCGGATGGCCACATGCGTCCATGACCGGGTGACGGCGAGCCGGGGTTCGGCCGCGCCAGTGCGGCGCGGACCACGGCACCGCGCCCCCAGACACCGCGGGCCGGGACGCCACACGCGATGGCACCGCGGCCTCCGGCAGTGGCTGGGGCGGCCGACCAGAGCGGACGCGCAGTCGGGGGCCGTCACCGCGTTGTTCAGTGTGCCGGAGGGCATGGCGTACGCGGCGATCGCCGGGTTCAGTCCGCTGGCGGGCCTGTACGCCGGTGCGGTGCCGGCAGTGGTGGGTTCGCTCTTCGCCCGTACGACGCTCATGGTCACCACGCTCACGAGCGCGATCGCCCTGACCGCTCGCACCGCGTTGTCGGACGCCGGGCTCGATCCGACCGATCCGTCCTGCGTCGCGTCATTGACCCTGCTCGTCGGGGTGTGCATGGCCCTGTTCGCGGCTCTGCGGCTCGGGCTGCTGCTCCGGCTCGTCTCCGGTGCGGCCATGACGGGATTCTCCGCCGGCATCGCCGTACAGATCGTCGCCGGGGCGGTCGGTGACGCCACCGACTACCACAGCCCCCACCACAACAGGTTGGTGCACCTGGCCGACTGGTTCGCCCACATCAGCACCTGGTCGAAAGCCGCCACCGCCGCCTCCGCCGCCGCTGTCGTGGTGTGGGCGGTGGCCCATCGCCATCCCCGGCTGCACTCCCTGTCCATCCTGCTGGCCCTCGTGACCGCCAGCGTGGCCGTGGCGGTATCGGGTCACGATGTCCCCCTGGCCGGTTCACTGGGCGCCGTCCCGGCCGGGCTGCCCCGCCTCACGCTTCCTGACTGGCAGGTCCTGCCGCGGCTGCTGCCCGGAGCCGCCGCCGTCGCTGTGGTCGCCCTGGCCCAGGCCGCCGGCATCCCCCGGACCGTGTCCGGCCCCTCGGACCGCAGGGGCGCAGGGGCGGCGGACATCCTGGCCCAGAGCGCTGCGAACCTCGGCGGCGCGTTCTTCCAGGCACTGCCGGCCGGCGGCTCCCTCTCCCGTACCGGCGTGGCCCAGGCGGCAGGAGCGCGTACACGCTGGGCAGGCATCTTCTCCGGGCTTCTGCTGGCCGCGCTGGTGGCCACCATGGGCCCACTCGCCGCACGCATCCCCCTGCCGGTCATCGGCGCCCTCGTCGCCATCATCGGCTGCAAGCTCATCGCCGCCCGCACCCGCGACATCCGAGACGTCATGAACTCCGGCCCGGTCGACGCCACGGTGATACTGCTGACCTTTCTGGCCACCACGCAGGAGCCGCTCGACCGGGCCCTGCTCGTCGCTCTGGCCGCGTCACTGCTGGCACGGCTGGCGGCCCCGGTCCGCGCCGTCTACCGGAACACCCTGGCAGCGATCAGCCGCCCCTTAGCCCTCAAAGCCTGCGGCCCACCCATTACCGGGCCTGCCGGGCCGGGATCGTCAACGCGCCCGCCCGCGGTTGCCGACCGGGGAGAGCCGTGCCATCACGGCGGCGACGAACGCCGCGGCGAGGAGGACAAGGACAGCATGGACCCACCCGTCGCGGACTCCCCCGGCGCGGGACAGGTGGAGCTGCAGGGTGACCAGAGCGACGCCGAGGGCAGTACCCAGGCCCCGGGCCATGTTGACCAGACCGCCGCCGGTGCCGGAACAGTTCGCCGGTATCGCGCTCATCACCAGCGTGTTGTTGGCCGGGGTGAACAGCCCCAACCCGACACCCAGCAGGGTCAGTTGGACTGCCATCCAGGTGGTCGTGACGGGAAGCACCAGCATCGCCGACAGCGCACCCGTACACACCAGGACACCGAGCAGACACCGCGCCCGGTCACCCACGCCCTGGGGAAGGAGGTGGTCCGCGCCGGTGGCCGCCAGCGCGAACCCGCCCGGCAGCGCGGTTAGCACGAGCCCGGCCAGCAGCTCCGAACCCCCTGCCCGCACCACGATCTGCGGCACCAGCACCAGTGGCCCGAACAGCACCAGATACCCGCACAGTGCCGCCACCAGCCCGGACGAGACCGCCCTCACCCGTAGCAGGGCGAGGTCGAGCAGCGGAACGGGGGCGCGCCGCTGACGCCGTACGAAGGCCATGCCCGCCACCGGCGCGAGCGCGAAGAGCGCCACGACCGCCCAGGGCGGCACCGCGAGACCCGAGGCCGCCGAGACCCCCAGCAGAAGGCTTGTGGTCGCCGCCGCCAACAGCACCAGGCCCGGCCAGTCGAAGGAGGGCACCCGGTTGCGGCTGCGGGTGCGCGGGAGCAGATAGTGGCCGGCCACCAGAGCGATGACCCCCACCGGCACGTTGATGCCGAACACCCACCGCCAGCCGAGCGCCGACACCAGCGCCCCGCCCACCGTAGGCCCCAGCGCGAGGCCCAGGGCCTGTGCCGCCGCCTGCACACCGAGCGCGGCCCGCATCCGCTCCCGGGGCGCACTCGTGGTCACCAGCGCGACACTGTTGGCCTGCATCATCGCCGCGCCCACCGCCTGCACCACCCGGAAGACCACCAGCGCGGCCAGCGACGGGGCCAGGCCACAGGCGGCCGACGCGCCGGTGAAGACCACGAACCCGTAGAGATAGAACAGCTTGCGGCCGTGTGCGTCCGACAACCGCCCCACCGGGACCAGGAGCGCGACGAGTGTGAGTAGATAGGCCAGCGACACCCACTCGATCGCCGCGAGCGACGTACCGAACTCGCTCCGCAGGCTGCCGTAGGTGAGCGTGACGATACTGGCATCCAACTGCCCCATGAACGCGCCGAAGCACACCGTCGCCACCGCCAGCCACCAAGCACCCGGCCGACTGCGTATCGCCTCGGGCCGGGGCCGTTCCCAGGTCAGCAGCGACGACCACGAGCGGGTACGTATCGGGGCCGTATTCATGCCTCCACCACCATGACGCCTCCGTCCTCGCACTCGGCAGGGAAACTTGCCCTCCCACGTTACATCGGCTACCAAAATATTTTGTAACCGAAGAACAGCGTAACGTGAACCGGGAAAGGACGCCGACATGACGAGACGGCGCTGGTGGACATGGCTGGCCGATGGCGCTGCCGCAGCGGCCGGCGGCCTGGCGGCAGCGGGGTTGATCGTCGGGCTGGGCTGGGGAGAGCGCAGCGGCTGGCGGCTGGTCGCCGCCGCGGCCATAGGTCTGGTGGTGGCCGGCATGGTGTGCGAGTGGCCGGCGAAGTACGACGGTGGCGCAAATCCGCCCGACGAGGCGCGCGAGGCGGTGATCCTCACGCGCCGCAGCGGGCCGACGACACCCTGACGCCGGCATAGCGATGATCCTCACCCGCATGCACGCCAAACAGATGCCCTCGTGGACCAAACGCGGGCGGACATATGCGCACGCACCGACCACCGACCGAGCCGGATTCGTCACCGCACGAGAAGATCATGGGCGAGCGGTCGGCAGACTCGCGCGCCCGGTGCACCCGCTGGTTCCTGTCAGTCCCCTGCCGCGCCGCCGGACGGTTCGCCCAGGTTCTCAGCCAGCTGGAACAGGGCGGGCAGCGCGCCGGTGATGGCCGCTCGGGCGCCGTCGTCGAGGGCGGCGAGAGCGGTGTCGATGCGGCGTTCGTGGGCGGTGGTCCAGGCCGCGAGCTTCTCTCGGCCCGCCTCGGTGAGAGTGACGACGGAGGCCCGGCGATCGGCTGCGTCCACGTCGCGCGCCACCAGCCCCGCGGTGATCATCTGACCGATCAGGCCGCTGACCGTGCTCGGGGCAAGGCGCCGACGGGCGGCCAGGTCGCTGATCCGCGCGGGTGAGTGCTCCCCGAGCACCTGGAGCAGCTCGACCTGTGCCATGGGCAGGGTCTCCCACGGGTAGTCGGTGCGTATCGAGGAGCGCAGGGCGCGACGCAGCCGGGTCACGGCCTCGGTGAGCAGCCGGGCCTCCGGCTCCTTCCCGAGGGCGGCCGAGGAGGACGGGACCTCGGTGCTGGGCAGCGCAGACATGGATCAAGGGTAGCGGGACCGCACAGAGGTGCGGTCGCATCGTCCGCGCCTCGGACACCCGTCCACCGCTCCACCCTCCCGAAAGGTTCGGTGTCCGATGTATTGTCGGGTGGGTCCCCCTCCCGGCGCACGGCCGGGTTCCGTGCGTACGAGAAACGGTCGAACCCTTGAACCTGGCGTACCTCCCCAGCCCGTCACAAGGGGTGTGGCACCTCGGTCCGCTGCCGATCAGGGCGTACGCACTGTGCATCCTGGCCGGCATCTTCACCGCCGTATGGCTCGCCGGTCGCCGCTGGGAAGCCAGGGGCGGGCGCCGTGACGACATCGCCGACATCGCGATCTGGGCCGTGCCGTTCGGCATCGCCGGCGGGCGCCTCTACCACGTGATCACCGACCCGGAGCTGTACTTCACCGCCGGCAAGCAGCCCATCCACGCCCTCTTCATCTGGGACGGCGGCCTCGGCATACCCGGTGCCGTCGCGCTCGGCGCGGTCGGCGCCTGGCTGGGCTGCCGCCGCCGCGGCATCAAGCTGTCCGACTTCGCCGACGCGGTCGCGCCGGGGCTGGTGCTCGCGCAGGCAATCGGCCGCTGGGGCAACTACTTCAACCAGGAGCTGTACGGCAGCCCCACCCACCTGCCCTGGGCGCTGCAGATCGACCCCGCCCATCGCCCCGCCGACATGCCCACGGTCGGCCTCTACCACCCGACGTTCCTGTACGAGTCGCTGTGGGACCTCGGTGTCATGGCACTGCTGCTGTGGCTGGACGCCCGTCACCACCAACGGCTGCGCAGGGGCCGGCTGTTCGCCTGCTACGTACTCGCCTACACCACCGGCCGGGCCTGGATCGAGGCCCTGCGCATCGACCACGCCAACCACTTCCTGGGCTTGCGCCTGAACGACTACGTCTCCCTCGCCCTGTTCACCGGTGCGCTGGTGTACCTGATCGCCACCCGGCGACCGCGTCAGGACGATGACGCCCCGTACCCGCCCGGCAAGGACGCACATCAGGAAGAGGCACTGACGTCAGTCGGCGCGAACGACGCCGCCGACCGGGAGCAGGTGTGACGACGGCTTCGGCACCGGACACCGAAACATCCCCGGCCACATCCGGCGACAGCTCCCGCACCCGGTGCTTCGGTCCATTACTGCCCACCCGACTGCGCCCGCTGGACCGGCCGCGCCTGTGGGTGGAACTGGTCTGCACCGGGCTTCTCTACTGGGCCTACACCCTCACCCGCAACGCCGTACCCGCCCACCGCAGCGCCGCCCTGCACCGCGCGCAGGACATCCTGCACGCCGAGCAGGAGCTGCACCTGAACATCGAGCTGACGATCAACCATGCCGCCGACCGAGTCGGCTGGCTCATCGTGGGGATGAACTACTACTACGCCACACTGCACTTCATCGTGACCATCGGAGTGCTCCTCTGGCTGTACGTCCGCCATGGCGACCGCTACCGATCGGTGCGCACCGCCCTGTACACGGCCACCCTGCTGGCCCTGGCCGGCTTCGCGTTCTGCGCCACGGCCCCGCCCCGCTTCCTGACCGGGCAGGGCTTCATCGACACCGTGGTCGTCCACCACACCTGGGGATCGTGGGCCTCCGGCGACGTGGCCGCGCTGTCCAACCAGTACGCCGCCATGCCCTCGGTCCACATCATCTGGTCGAGCTGGTCGGGCCTGACCCTCGCGTTCCTGGCCCGCCGCACCTGGGTGCGCGTACTGGGCCTCTGCTATCCGCCGGCCACCTTCACCGTCATCCTGGCCACCGCCAACCACTTCGTCACCGACGCGGTCGCGGGCGCCGCCACCCTCGCGGTCGGCTTCCTCGTCCAGCAGCTGCTCACCGGACGCCCGGCCTATCCCGGAGTCTGCGGCATCCGCAGCGGACACCGGCTGGAGGCATAGCCCGACATGGTCGGCACCGAAGTGATCCCCCGCAACGCCGGAGGGCACTCGACCGCCCAGGGCAGGTTCATTCGTTCGCGACCAGCGCCGGTCCCAGCGAGGAGGCACCTAAGCCGACGGGAACGAGACCGCTGGCTGTGCGTACTGCGCGGACGAGGTACTCGCGTCGGTCGGCACACTCTCTGTGCGTGCGGTTCCCAGCTCGCGGTCGTTGTCGACTGTCGCCATGCTGAGGCGGCACATCGGCTCCCGAGCCGGGCCCGGCCACGACTTCGGCCTCTCCTGGCCCGTGTGACTTTACCCAGGGCCGGTTGTCGTCGCACGCCAGACCCAACTTAGTCTTACAACTTGTAGAACATCGTCAGGAGCGCCAGTCCGCCCCGGGCCAGGTACCCGGCCCCGCATCATGGCGGGCCGGTTTCGGTGTCCGGCGGCGGGTGGGCCCGTGCCTGGTCGAGGAGTGGCGAGTATGAGCGAACACCGGCGCCGACCGTCGGGAAGGAACGGTGTGCCGTCCGGCCGGGACGGCATACCGCAGGGCGGCCGTGCCGAGGCGCGCAGGGCCGCCCGGGGCGGGGGCGGAGGGGGCCGCCGCGCGGCGGGCACACGGCGTGCGGACACCGGGCGCTCCGGCCGCGCAGCCACGCGGCGTGCGGATACTGGGCGCTCCAGTCGGCGCGGCCTCATCGACTACCCGCGGGCGGGCAAGCGGGGCCTGCGGCGGTGGCTGCCGTCGTGGAAGCTGGTTTCTGGCACGTTCCTGCTGTTCCTCGGCGGTCTCCTGGGCCTGTTCGGGTATGCCTATGCCACGACGACGATCCCGAGCGCGAACCCCAGCACCCAGCAGCAGAGCAACACCTACTACTGGTCCGACGGCTCGGTGATGGCCACGCAAGGGTCGACCAACCGGCAGAACGTCGACCTCGCCCAGGTCCCGAAGCTGGTGCAGTGGGACTTCCTCGCCGCGGAGAACGCCACCTTCTACACCGACCCCGGCGTCGACACGCAGGGCATGCTCCGCGCCGTCTACCACATGGCCACGGGCGGCGAGGTGCAGTCCGGGTCCACCATCACCCAGCAGTTCGTGAAGAACACCTACCTCAACCAGAACCAGTCGGTCACTCGCAAGTTGAGGGAGATCATGATCTCCCTGAAGATCGGTGGCCAGATGTCCAAGCAGCAGATCCTGCAGGGCTATCTGAACAGCTGCTACTACGGCCGGGACGCGTACGGCATCGAGGCCGCGGCCCGCGCCTACTACCACGAGCACGCCTCCGAGCTGACCGTCAGCCAGGGCGCGTTCATCGCCGCCGCGGTCAACGAGCCGAGCGTGCTCATGCACGCCGACACCGACCCGCAGGCCAAGGCCCAGGCCGAGGCGCGCTGGAAGTACGTGCTGGGCCGCATGGCCACCATCCACAAGATCAGTCAGGCGCAGGAACAGCAGTACCTGGCAGCCGGGTTCCCAACGCCCAAGCCCTACACGCCGTCGGCGGGGATGTCCGGGCAGACCGGCTATCTGGTGGACGCCGCGAAGAAATACGTCCAGGCCCACTCGTCCCTCACCGACCAGCAACTCGGCCACGGTGGCTACCAGATCTACACCACCTTCGACAAGAAGAAGGTGAACGCGCTGTCGGCGTCCGTCGCGGCGATGGAGAAGAAGCACCTCAACCCGGCGCACCGCTCGGCCGACAAGGACGTCCAGGTCGGCGCCGCGTCGATCGATCCGTCGACCGGCGCGGTCATGGCCCTGTACGGCGGGCCCGGCTGGGACAAGGGCCACTGGACCGACAACGCCGACGCCACCGGTGTGCCAGTCGGCTCCACCTTCAAGCCCATCGACCTGGCCGCCGCCCTCGACCACGGCGCCGTACTCTCCCCCGGCCAGCCGCCCTCACCGATCACAGCCGACTCCAAGTTCAACGGCGACGACGGCATCACCATCAAGAACCAGCAGGGCCAGGAAATGCCGGACTCCAGCGATCCCTCCGGGTTCCTCCACCAGCACAACGACGTTCCCACAAAATGGGGTTACATCACCCTGCGCAAGGCCATGGAGCAGTCGGTCAACACGCCCTACGTCCAGCTCGGCGAGTACGTCGGCTACACCAATGTCGAGAACGAGGCCCTCAAGGCGGGCCTGCTGCGCAAGAGCCTGCAGTACGACACCCCCGGCTTCTACATCGGCACCTCGACCCCCTCGGCGATCCGCATGGCCGACGCGTACGCCACGTTCGATGACGGCGGCGTCCAGCACGAGCCGTACTCGGTGACCAGGGTCATCGCCGACGGCCAGCCGCTGCCCGGCTTCGACAAGCCCAAGGGCACCACGGCCATGCCCGCCTCGACCGCCGACACCGTCACCGACGTCCTGCAGAACGTCGTCAAGAACGGCACAGGCACCAACGCCCAGGCCCTGGGCCGCCCGGCGGCCGGCAAGACCGGCACCACCGACGACTACAAATCCGCCTGGTTTATCGGCTACACCCCCCAACTGGTTACCTCCGTCGCCATGTTCAAGGAGGACCCGAAGAACGCCGGCCTGCAGTCGATGCAGGGCGTCGGCGGCTACTCCAAGGTCTTCGGCGCCGACATGCCCACCGAAGTGTGGACCGGCTACATGACAGCCGCCCTCCAGGGACAGCCCGTCCAGCAGTTCCCACCCGCGCCGCAACCGGGCCAGAGCACCGACGAATTCGGCGCCCCTTCCCCCACGCCCTCCCCCACCGCGAGCACGCCCTCGGCCATCCCGACCACGGCCGCGCCGAGCCCCACCACCGGACCATGCCACGGGCGGAAGAAGGACTGCCCAAGCCCGACCCCGACAGACACCGTCGGCACCACCACCGGCGGGAGCGGCGGCGCAACCGGCGGCGGTCTGCTCGGCGGCGCCACCGGCGGTGGCACCACCGACAGCGCGTCGCCCACACCCACGCCCAGCTTCACCGGCCCCGGCCGGCATCCGTAACGGCGCAGCCCGCACCGTCCGGACGGCTTTCCCGCGATCCGGTATGGAGGCAGCAGGAAGGGCGGCGCGGGGGCCATACCAGCGCCGCCACCGGCGCAGCGTGCCCTGCGAAGGTTGGTGAACGTTGCAGGTATTCCGGATGAACGTTGCCGCCCGACCCCTCAAGTTCTACAAGATGTAGTACTTTCCTGACTGGCCGGAGCCGCCGCGCGCGTCGCCCGAAGCCCCTTGCCCGGATTCCGAGTCGAAGGCCATCCATGTCCGTCCTGACCTATCCCGAAGCCATAGGTGTCGGCCTGCTGCAAGGCGTCACCGAGCTGTTCCCGGTCTCCAGCCTCGGGCACAGCATCCTGATACCCGCCCTTCTGGGCGGGCACTGGAAGCACGATCTGGACGTCTCGGCCGACGGGTCCCTGTACCTCAACGAGCTGGTCGGCCTCCACCTGGCCACCGCGCTGGCCCTGGTGGTCTTCTTCCGGCGCGACTGGGTCAGGGTGATCCGGGGCCTCGCGACGTCGATCACGCAACGCCGCATCCAGACCGTGGACCAGCGACTCGCCTGGCTGATCATCACGGCCTGCATCCCCGTGGGCATCGCCGGTGTCGCCCTGGACAAAATCTTCCGTACGACGCTCGGGCGACCGGTACCCACTGCCATCTTCCTGGCCCTCAACGGCATCGTCCTCTTCGTCACCGAACAGCTGCGACGCGGCGGCACCGGCCGCAGGCGAGCGGAGAACGCCCTCGCGCCCGGCGAGGAGCACCTGAGCGCGGACGAACTGTCGGACCGGCGGATCACACAGATGACCATCCGCCAGGCCATGGCGATCGGCGCGGCCCAGATCCTCGCCCTGCTCCCCGGCATCAGCCGCTCCGGCTCCACCATCAGCGCCGGCATCTTCCGCGGCCTCAACCACGAGGACTCCGCACGGTTCGCCTTCCTGCTCGCCACCCCGGTGATCGGCGGAGCAGCCCTGCTCAAACTGCCCCCGCTGCTCGGCACCCAGGGCGACGGCCTGCGCGGCCCACTACTGGCGGGCAGCCTGGCCGCGTTCGTAGCGGCCTACCTCGCAACCCGCTACCTGGTGAAGTACTTCGAAAACCGCACCCTCATCCCGTTCGCCGTCTACTGCACCCTGGCCGGGGTCGGCAGCCTGGCCTACTTCGCCATCGGCTGACCGGGCACCCGCTCATGCATACAGGGCGTCGCCCACTGGACCACGCATCGGCCCGCCCTGCGAACCCACAAAGCCGATCCTGGGCGCCGCCCACCTGCTGCAGCAGGCCGAGGATCTCCGCTTCGCCCTTCAGCGCCGGATCACCGGGCAACCACCAGCACCCCTGCCCGATCCCAGGTCACGGCTCGTTGACTCCACCGCGCGACCCAGCACCCCGCGCGAAAACGCCCACCGCCCGGCTCCGGACGGAAGGGCAACCGGTGACCAAGCAAGCAACGAGCACCGCGCCGGTCCGTCCGCGTGCCGTCCGGTACTGCGTCGCGCCGCCTCCGCCGCGGACCACCGTCGCCTCCTGTGCTGACACCGGCCGGCTATCTCGCCGCCTCCGCCGACCAGAGCCACAACATGGCCGCCGCGCGGAAACTTCGGGCCGAGCGGGCCGGGCTCGTCCACGACACCTCTTTCCGCCGTGCTGCGCCGGATCCACCAGACGCCCATCCCGGCCGGAGCGAGCGGTGTCGCCTTCTTCGAGGCCAACGGCTGGGGCGAGGACTTGCTGTACCTGCAAATTCACCACCGTGACACTGAATCCACCGGGGCTGCGCCCCGCTCATAGGGTCGTGCTCGTCGTCTCACTCCGCTTTACCCATCACGGCCGAGCGTTGCATGTGCACGCAGTGCCGCACAGGACCCGAGGCATCCTTCACACCCGATGACCCAGGCGTCATCCGATGCACGGACCGCCCAGGTCACCGCAGCGCGTTTCTACAACATGTAGTAGATTGGGCCGACGGCCACCACCGATTCACCGTGATGTCACCAACATGCCATCACGGGCTTGGGGATTGACCGGCGACGCCGGGCCGTTGCGCGTCGCTTCGTGCTGACACGGAAGGACGTGCCCATGACCGCGGCCGCCACCGCGCAACTGGCCTTCGACGGCTCCGGCATCGACGGCTCCCTGTTCACCTCCGTCACGGACTTCGCCCGCGACACCAAGTGGCTCAACACGCCCTTGGAGCTGTGGACCAACCTCGGCCTGGGCGTGTTCGCCGTCCTCATGCTGATGGGCTGGTGGAACGCCCGCCGCCGCGACACCCGGGCCATGACCGTCGCGCTGGCCGCACCGGTCGCCGTCGTGGTCGCCTTCGCCGCCGCCGAGGTGGTCAAGAAGATCGTCGGCGAGGTACGGCCCTGCCGGTCGGTGCCCCACGCCTACATCGTCGACGCCTGCCCAGCGCCCTCCGACTACGCCTTCCCCAGCGGCCACACCACCACCGCCGCCGCGACCGTGGCCGCCCTGTTCCTGCTCGACCGCCGCCTGAGCGCCATCGCCGCGGTGTTCGCCGTGATAGAGGGCTTTACCCGGGTCTACGTCGGCGCCCACTACCCCCACGACGTCCTCGGCTCCGCGCTCCTCGCCCTCCCCGTCGCCTACCTCACCAGCCTCGCGCTGCGCCGCTGGGCCACCCCACTCGTCGCGGCCCTCAGCCGCAGCGCGCTGCGCCCGCTGCTGACCGCCGAATCCCGCATGGTCCCGCAGCACGCGCGGTGACCGGCGCCGGAGGAGCAAGCGCAGTCCGGCGATGAACCGGCCACCATGCCGAGCAAACCTCGGCCGACCCCGGCGAAGTGCCGCATCTCGATCTTCGCCTCCTGAATACCCAGCCACACCACGCAGCGCCCGCTCGCACCGGACACGATCCCGGCGACCCGGCACTCGTGCCTGATCACTCCGGGGCCGTGCGATGAGCCGCCGCACGGCCCGCACAGGTCACCTCGTGCTCACCGGTGCGGCGGTGGCGTGGGCGCGCATCGCAGCCTCGAACAGCCGCTCCGTGTCGTGCGCCGTGACGGCGAGGCTCACGCAGCAGGCCGCCATCAGAACCACGAACGCCGCCACCACACCGTTGTGGCGGCATACCGGCGGAGCAAGCAGCGCCTGGACGCGCTGGGGCACCGGCCCGCCGGTCGCGGACAGTGCCGACCGTGCCGACCGCCCTGCCCGGCTCGACGCCAGGGCGGCCCGTGCGATCGCACGCGCGACCAACCGCCGGTCCCCCACCACGACACCGGCCTCCTCGTCCGCCCACCGCTCCACGGCAAACGCCCCGGCCCGCTCCAACGGTCGCAGCAGCGGATTAACCACCGCCGTCAGATGCAGGGCCAGGGAGAACAGGTGATGCCGATGCCTCAGATGCGCCCGTTCATGGGCGAGTAGGGCCCGCCGCTCCGGCCCGTCCAGCAGCCGCAGCATCCCGGAGGAAACGACCACCCGCCCCGGCATACCGAGCACCGCGTACGCCGCCGGCACCGGATCGTCGACCACAGCCAGGTCGCCGCCCACCGCGATGTGCCGACATTCCTTCCAGGCATCGACCAGCGCACGCCCCCGCCGCCAGGACGCCACGCTCAGGCTCGCCACCAGCACCAGGACCACCCCGGCACATAGTGCGGCGATCTTCCGGCTCACCGCGTCCTCCGCCGCCAGCACACTGACCGACCAAGCCCCTCGCGCCGCCACGAGCGGCACCTGCCCTATCGCGGTGAATGCCAGGATCGACAGCTCGGTCGCCCACGTACCGGCCGCCACCACCCCCGCGCACGCCATCGCCCACGCCCCCGCACGCGGCGGCATCCGACGCCCCACCGACGGCGCAACCAGCGCCAGCACCGCGCTCACCAGCAACGGCAGATACATCGGCACCGGCCAGAACACGCCTCACCCCCGGTCGGGCGCGTCGCCGTGCAACAACTGCTCCAGCAACTGCTCGTCCTCCGCCGACAGCTCCGACACGAACCGCGCCAGCACCGCAGCACGGTCTCCGCCCTCGTCCAACAGTGAGTGCATCCCCGCCGCCGCATGCCCGGCCTGGTCGTCCACAGGCGCATAGACATGGCTGCGCCCCTCCCGATGCCGGGTCACCAGCCCCTTGTCACACAGCCGCGTCAGGATCGTCAGCACCGTTGTGTACGCGGCATCGGGCACCTGCTCCTGGACCACCGCCGCGGTCACCGGCCCGCCGGCCGCCCACAGAGCGGCCAGCACCTCACCCTCCAGCTCACCCCGCGCGCGCCGTGGGGCCTCCCCCCGGTCACCCTTACCGCCCGTCACCTGGCACCTCCCTCGCTACTCCGGCCAGGCTGTCTCGCCAGTTCAAGCTACTACGAGACGTAGAAAAGCGGCCATCTTGATCACACCGCCGTCTCAAACGGCCGCGCCACCGCCCCCTGAACATGCTCCACAACAATGGCGGTCATGGCTGGGCGCTGTGACCCTGGCTGCCTGTCCAGCCTGACCCGGTTGTTCCTGGGGCCGCGGCCGACTTCCTCGTCCAGCAGCTGCTCACCGGATGCGCCCGGCCCGTCCCGGGTCCGCGGCATCCGCAGCCGGTACCGGCTGAAGGCACAACCTGACAAGGTGGGCGCCGAAGTGGTGCCCCTCGATGTCGCTGAGAGCGAGACTGCCAAAGACCCCGTGATAACGCTGGGAATCCAACGCGCTTGAGGGGAGGTGGCCAGCCGGGTCGGGTCACAACCGGCTTTCCCCTGCTGCCGTTTCCGCCATGACCCGCGCCGAAACAGGGGCGCCCTGCCTGCCGGCGTGCCTGCGGACGGACAGTGCATCGGTAATGCGTAGCGCCGGCTTGGCGAGCGCGAAGCCGATACCCATCAGCATGACGCCGGCAGCTGTGTCCATCAGGTAGTGATTGGCCGTGCCCAGGACCACGAGCGTGGTCACCACCGGGTAGACGATTCCCAGCGTGCGAACCAGCCAGTGCCGCCCCAGACGGAAGAGCATGAGTCCGCACCACAGCGACCAGCCGACGTGCAGGCTGGGCATGGCCGCGTACTGGTTGGTGAGATGGCCCAGGCCCCGCGGCGCGCTGGCGTCGGTGCCCCACCAGCCGTAGGAGCTGTACTGGGCCATGGTGTCGATGAAGCCGTGACCGCCGCTCAGCAGCCGGGGCGGAGCGGTGGGCAGCACGGCGAAGCCGACCAGGCCGATCAGCGTGGAGATCATCAACCAGGTGCGGGCCACCCGGTAGTGCGCCGCGTGGCGGCGCCACAGCCAGACCATGACGGCGGGCGTGACGATGTAGTGCAGCGACGCGTAGGCGAAGTCGGCGGGTATGCCCAGGAGGGCGTGGTTCGAGAAGAGCCGGTTGAACCAGTGCTCCGGGTCCAGGTGGGCCAGTTGCTCGGCGTGCAGGATGCCCACCCCGTTTCTCACGGCATCGCCCACCTCGCCCCTGATCAGCAGGCGTATCCCGGAGTAGAAGGCGTAGACGACGGCGAGCAGTGGAAGTTCGGTCCACCAGCGGAGGCGGTCGCGGTGTGCTGCAGTGCGTATCGCGGTGGCGCTGGTCGACATCCGGACGTGGCTCCTGGGTTCTTCGAGGGCTGTGGGCCAACCGGTGTGCGCGTGGTGTGTCAGCCCCTGTCTCACCGAGGTGATACGACTCCGAACAGGCGGTTGCCCGAACGTGTCGCCGACCAAATATATCGGTGCCCGAAGTGATTTCCGTCGGCGCCACCGTCTTCTCAGGTTCGCTCGTCCCGCTGGACGCGCACCCAACTGACCTGTTGGCCTTGGCGACAGGCGCCAGCACGTGCGGAGGGCCTGCACCTTTCCAGGCGCAGGCCCTCCGGGCCCGGGTGTGCTCACACGGCGGGGTTCGCGCCGATACCCTTCCGGCGCCGCACCACGAACATCGCGCCGACGACGGCGGCGGCACCGCCGACGAGACCGATCACCGGGAGGGCGGAGGAGGAACCGGTGTGCGCCGGGCTGCCGGTGACCGGGAGCTGCTCCGAGCCGCCCTGCGGCTTCATGTCGGTCTTGGGCTTGCCGGCCGGCTTGTCGCCGGTGGCCTTGACGTCACCGGTGCCGGTCGGGGTGGTGCTGGCGGCCTTGAGGACCGCGAACTCGTACTAGCCCCATCGCCGTTGGCAGGACGTGCCTTTGAACCGGCGTAGATGGCGCTACTCACGGCGAACGAGTAACCCGCAGGGGCCCGCGTCACTGCAGTGAACGTATTGAGTGCTGTGACCGTCCGGCTCAAGCCGTCACTGCAATGCGCGAGGCCAGGTCCCTGCCTGCTGCTTTGCAGGCGGGCGGGAACGTGAGCTTCAGACCCTGTTCCTGACCCTGAACGGTGAGCACGGTCTGCACGCCCAGTCCCAGCAACGCCTTCTTCATCGGCGCGGCGGACATCAATTCACGCGGCAGGCTCATGAGCAGCTTGCCGGGACGACCCGTAGTGGTCTTGGCATCGAAGAGCAGCAGCCGCCGGTCGGTGAGCGCCCAGTACATCGGACGCGGCTGGACCGTGGCGATCACCGTCCCAGCGGTGAGGACGCCGACCAGCGCGGTGGTCAGCACCCGGCGCTTGACCGAGACGGAGCCGACCTTGGCGAGAGAGGGTGAGTTCCACCTGCTCGCCCGCGGCGAGCAGAGGAGCGGCGGACTGCATCAGTTGCCGTCGGCGCCTGTTGTTCATGACGGTCCTTGCGGTGTTCCAAAGGCACGCAGATGCGCCGTGCCGGTGCGCGTGGGAGGCGGCGCAGGCGAGCACATGGGCGATAATTCGGTATCCGAACAAAGCCCGGATCATGAATGCGCAATGCCACCCACAAGCGGCAAGGCCAGGCCGATCGCTCAACGCAGAGGCGCCCGAGGGCAGACCCCGCCTGTCACGCCGTTGAGGACGCTGCCCTTCTCCAAACAGAAGCTCACCCGCGTAACGCGAGTTTCCGACCGCACGTCGATGCGCCGGTCACTGCTCCGCAGTGCCCTCGGCCGACTCACCGAGGTGTTCCGCCAGCTGGAACAGGGCGGGCAGCGCGCTGGTGATGGCCGACCGGGAGCTGTCGTCCAGCGCGGCGAGAGCGGCGTCAATACGGCGTTCGTGCGCGGTGGTCCAGGCGGCGAGCTTCTCGCGGCCGGCGTCGGTGAGAGTGACGACCGAGGCCCGGCGGTCGGCGGAGTCCACGTCGCGCGCGACCAGTCCTGCAGTGATCATCTGGCCGATCAGCCCGCTGACCGTGCTCGGCGCCAGGCGCCGGCGAGCGGCGAGGTCGCTGATCCGAGCCGGAGAGTGCTCCCCGAGTACCTGGAGCAGCTCGACCTGTGCCATGGGCAGGGTCTCCCACGGGTAGTCGGTGCGGATCGAGGAGCGCAGGGCGCGACGCAGCCGGGTCACCGCCTCGGTGAGCAGGCGTGCCTCCGGCTCCTGACCGGCGGGACCGGGAGAGGACGACGCGACCTCGGTGCTGGGCTGCTCAGACATGGAGCAAGGGTAGCTGGGCCGGACACACATGCGGTCCGTTGGTCCGTGGTGCGAACGCCTAGTGGACCTTGTCGGCGTTCTCCCGAACACTTCGGTGTTCTATGCGCTCGTCCGGCACTCAGCAGGTGGACGCCCGGCCTACCCGCCGTGGCGGCGAAACTCCCGAACGGTCAGCCAGCCCTGACGCAGGGCCAAGACCGACCACACCCCGGCCACGGCGGCCAGCCAGCGCGCCTGCAGCACCAGGGCCCCCGTCACAGCGAGTGCCGCGACCAGGACATCCATGCCGGTCACGCAGGCGTCTCGTACCCACTGAGCCGAGTTCCGGATCACTCCTGCGATCCTTTCACGCTGCTCGTCAAAGCGTCGCCTGTGACGCTCTCGGGACCCTGCCCGGGCTCAGCCATGCCGACGCGACCGCCACTGCCGAGGCCGCCACGAGTACGGCCGCCGCCCAGCGCGCCCCCGCCTGTACGTCACCGCCACTCAGGTGCAGGGCGAGCGTGACCAGGGCGACGCCGAGTGCTGTGCCCAGACCGCGGGTCATGTTCACCAGTCCTCCTCCGGTACCGGAGGCCCGCGCCGGTATGGCGCCCATGATCATGGTGTTGTTGGCCGGAGTGAACGTTCCCAGTCCCAGCCCGGTCAGCGCCAGCACCGGCACGAGCCAGCCGGTCGTCAGCGGGACGACGAGCAGCGCGGCCACCGCCAGAGTGAAGACGCAGGCTCCGGCCAGGCAACGGCCGCGATCCGAAAGGCGGCCGGGCAGCAGCCGGTCGCCACCGGTCGCGGCCAGCGCGAATCCGGCCGGCAGCGCCGTGAGCACGAGTCCGGCAGTCAGGTCCGAGGAGCCGCGCGCGGTGAGTACGACCGGCACCAGCACCAGCGGTCCGAACAGCACCAGGTATCCGCTCAGGGCCCCGACCAGCCCGAACGCCACCGTCCGCACCCGCAGCAGGGCCAGATCCAGCAACGGGACAGCGGCCCGCTGCTGCCACCGGACAAACCCCCAGCCCGAGCCGACCGCCAGCAGGAACAGCAGGGCAACCCCCCAGCCGGGCACGGCCAGCCCGGACGCAGCGGACACCCCCATCAGCGCACTCGTGGTCGTCACCGCGAGCAGCCCCAGCCCGGGCCAGTCGAAGCGCTCCACCGCCGTACGGGCCCGCGTGCGCGGCAGCAGATAGTGCCCGCCGACCAGCGCGATCAGCCCAACCGGCACATTCACCCAGAACACCCAGCGCCAGCCCAGCGTCGAGACCAGTGCGCCGCCGACCGTCGGGCCGAGTGCCAGTCCGAGCGCCTGGGCGGCGGCCTGCACGCCCAGCGCGCTGCGCATCCGCTCGCGCGGTGCACTGGTGGTCACCAGGGCCACGCTGTTGGCCTGCATCATGGCCGCGCCGGCGGCCTGGACCACACGGAACGCAACGAGTGCGAGCAGGGAGGGGGCGAGGCCGCAGGCGGCGGAGGCCAGGGTGAAGACGGCGAACCCGTACAGGTACAGCAGCTTGCGGCCGTGCGCGTCGGCCAGCCGCCCGGCTGGCACCAGCAGGGCCACCAGTGCCAGCAGGTAGGCCAGCGAGACCCACTCCACCGCCGCGAGCGACGCGCGGAACTCCGTGCGCAGACTGCCGTAGGTCAGCGTCACGATGCTGGCGTCCAGCTGCCCCATGAACGCCCCGAAGCACACCGTCCCGACGGCCAGCCACCAGGCGTTCGGCCGCGAGCGTATCCCCTCGGGGCGTGGCCGCTCGGCGGTGAACACAGTGGACCAGCTCCCCCTCGACGGGTGCGGACTCATGTCGGTGGCCATACCTCCAAGGTTATATCGGCCACCGAAGTATTTTGCTATCGTCCTATCTCGGGTCCGCGGCAGCTCCGCCCGCTCCGCCCGGATGACGGAGTCGAGGAATGTCCATGGCGCTGCCGCGGCCCCTCACGCAAGGCAAATCGGCCCCGACGCTCAGGGGGAATCGTGTCGATCGACCTGGACGAAGAAGCAGCCCTGCGGCACGTCACCGACCAACTCAAGACGTCCTACGGCGACCGCCACACCCCCGAGGAGATCGAAGACGCCGTCGCCACAGCACGGCAGTCCTTCACATCCCTGCCGATTCGCACCTACGTGCCCGTTCTAGTGGAGCGCAAAGCCCGCCGCATCCTGGACGAAGAGTCAGCCGACACTCCGTGACTCGGATGCGCGCCGACGCCACTGCCTCACCCTAGAACTGGGCGAGCCAAGCGGGAGCGACCTGCCCAGGGGACCACCGAGCGCCAACTCCGCCAAGATCGACCCTGTGGCCCGCGTCGTACCCGAATCGCGACATCTTGCTCAAAAAGAGAGCGGAGTAACTGCACTTGGCGGTGACACAGCTCCTGCACAGCTGTTGCAGCACCCGCACCCCAGCCAACCATCCACTGTGACAGGCGGGTTGTGTGGCGTGGCCGTACCGACTCCGGGCGCCCACTCATGAGCGCGCACCAACCCACCGTCTTCCCGCGCCACAATCAAAGCGTGCAAGCGCGGTGCGCGCAGATCAGGATCGCCCGAATCCGCAGTAAGTCCGGTGGCCGTAGCGGTAGGCCGCGATGATGCCGGCCACATAGCCCCGGTTGTACTCGGCGGACGCCCCCGGCTTGCCGGTCCGTCCACGGGAATCGCCGCGGACACAGTCGCGGGCGTATACAAGGCCGTCGCGATATCCGTCCTTGTATCCCTGGTCGTAAGGGGTGATCCTCGCCGAGCCGGGCTGCGTGACCACCGTCGGAGCAGACTGCGCCGCGAGTGCCTGAGCGTTTGCGGTCGCGGGAAGCAGGAGTGCGGCGGCAGCCAACGGGATTGCGAGGAGGACACTGAGTCGCTTCGCGTGCATGGCTTCCTCCTTGGCCGGAAAGCAGGGCACCGGTCACAAGCCGTGGCCGCGTCAGCCGAGTGACGGTTCTGATTGCTGACTGACCCATGCAGTTGAGGAACGGACGTCCGCCCGCCATTGACGGAATCTGCCGCAGACGAGCGTGCCGTTCCGGTGATGCATGCATGCTGTCGCCGGACCGGTGGGAGAAAACAGCAGCTCAGAGCCGGCATCCCTCGCGACATCCGGCCAGGACGTCAAGGCAGACGAGAGCCTCCCTGACAGACTAAGCCGGGCGATTTCGGGCCGCGACCTGAAACTGTCACGCAGGTCGGGGGGCCAGAGCATTCGAACGGCAGGCCAGTTGGCCATGTGAACAATTCGCCAGCCACATGCTGGGAGTTCAGGGAAACAGGCCGACACCGTCCGACTCGCCGGCCCGCACGAGCTGCACATCAGCGCCCCGACTCAGACAGCTGGAGCGAAGCCGAAAAGTCAGATATTTTGCCTCTCAGTCAAATACCCGGGCGGGTATTTGACCGGGCTCCGCGCGGCGCCGTAGCCTCGTCAGCAATAAACCCCCCGGGGTATCTGCGGAGGCACCGGAGAGGTGCCAGACCAGAGGGAAAGGACTTCCACCATGGTCGCCAGCCCCCCACCCGGCACCGACAGGACCGCCGACCGGCACCGCGTCGCCATAGTCGGCGGCGGCAGCGCCGGGATCAGCGTCGCCGCCCGCCTGCGCCGCGCCGGCGTCACGGACATCACCCTCGTCGAACCGTCCGACACGCACTGGTACCAGCCCCTGTGGACCCTGGTCGGCGGCGGCCAGGCATCCTTGCGCAGCACCCGCCGCCCCGAGGCGTCCGTCATTCCCGACGGAGTGCGCTGGATACGCCGGCATGCCCTCGCCGTCGACGCCGACGCCCACACCGTCACGCTGTCCGGGGGCGACGAGTTCACCTACGAGCACCTCGTGATGGCCCCCGGGCTGCAACTGGACTGGGGCGCCGTACCCGGGCTCGCCGAAGCGGTGGGACACGACCGGGTGAGCAGCAACTACGCGCCGGAGTACGCCCCGCGCACCTGGGAACTGATCAAGCAGATGCGGTCGGGCACGGCCGTCTTCACCCACCCGGCGACCCCGCTCAAGTGCGGCGGTGCGCCCCAGAAGATCGCGTATCTGGCCGCCGACTACTGGCGCAAGCAGAAGGTTCTCGACCGGATCCGCATCATCCTCGTCATCCCGGATCCCGTCTTGTTCAAGGTGCCCGAATGGGGACGCACCCTGGAACAGGTGGCCGCCCGGTACGGCATCGAGGTGCGGCTGCGGTCGGAGATGACCGCCGTGAACGGCGACCGCCGCGAGGTCGTTCTCACCGACCACGCGAGCGGCACGGAGGAGACCGTCCACTACGACCTGCTGCACGCCGTGCCGCCGCAGAGCGCGCCCGACTGGGTCAAGGACAGCCCGCTCGCCGATCCGACGAGTCCTCTGGGGTTCGTCGCCGCGGACAAGCACACGCTGCAGCACCCGCAGCACGGAAACGTCTTCGCGCTCGGCGATGTGGCGAACCTGCCGACCTCCAAGACCGGCGCGGCCGTGCGCAAGCAAGCCCCAGTCGTGGCCGCCAACGTGCTGGACGTGATGAACGGCCGGACGCCCACGCGGCGCTACGACGGCTACACCTCCTGCCCGCTGGTGACCGCCCGGGACCGGATGCTGCTCGCCGAGTTCGACTACGACCTGCGGCCCGCACCCACCTTCCCGCTCATCAACACGTTCAAGGAGCGGCGGGACATGTGGGTGTTCAAGCGGTACGTGCTGCCGCCGGTGTACTGGCACGGCATGCTGACCGGCCGCCTGTGACCGGCCGGCCCGGGCTTCCCCCGACCCGGGCCGGTCCTCTGCCCGTCCGAGAGGTACCGACAGCGCGCTCGTGCTTCCTTTCACCCGGCACACCCGTGACCCACCATGGAGTACCCCCATGTTCTTCGCCCAGTACTACCTCGACTGCCTCTCCCAGGCGTCGTACCTGATCGCCGACGAGACCACCGGCAGGGCCGTGGTCGTGGACCCGCGGCGCGACGTCTCCGAATACCTCACCGACGCCGACGCCCACGGTTTCACCGTCGAGGGCGTCCTCAACACCCACTTCCACGCCGACTTCCTCGCCGGCCACCTGGAGATGGCCGCCCGTACCGGCGCCTGGATCGGCTACGGACGCCGCGCCGAAGCCGGGTACCCCATATGCGGACTCGGCGACGGCGACCGGATCAGCCTCGGTCACGT
Source organism: Streptomyces sp. NPDC050743 (assembly GCF_044456925.1). Classification (NCBI taxonomy): domain Bacteria; kingdom Bacillati; phylum Actinomycetota; class Actinomycetes; order Kitasatosporales; family Streptomycetaceae; genus Streptomyces; species Streptomyces sp. NPDC050743. The sequence continues at coordinate 16,599 of NZ_JBITGJ010000004.1, read as the reverse complement.
CACCCTGGAGATCATCGAGACACCCGGCCACACCCCCGAGTCGATCAGCATCCTCGTGTACGAGCACGCGGACGACGCCGTCCCCTACGGCGTACTCACCGGCGACGCCCTCTTCATCGGGGACGTCGGACGCCCCGATCTCCTGGCTTCGCTCGGCGCGACCGCCGACGAGCTCGGCCGGATGCTCTACGACAGCGTCCAGCACAAGCTGATGGCCCTGCCGGACGAGGTACGGGTCTTCCCCGCCCACGGTGCCGGATCCGCCTGCGGCAAGAACCTCTCCACCCAGCGGCAGTCCACCATCGGCGAGCAGCGCGCCACCAACTACGCCTGCCGCCCGATGGACGAGGAACAGTTCGTCGCCCTGGTGACCGCCGGCCAGCCCTCCGCCCCCGCCTACTTCGCCTACGACGCCGTGCTCAACCGCAAGACTCACGAGCTGTTCGACGCGGCCGATGCGCCCCGACCGCTGTCCGTGGAGGAGTTCACGCGGCGGCGGACCGGCGGGGCGACCGTCCTCGACACCCGCTCGCCACAGGACTTCGCAGCCGGACACGTCAGCGGCTCGGTCAACGTGCCCGCCGACGGCCGCTTCGCCGAACAGGCGGGCATGGTCCTCAGTCCCGAGGCGGAGGTCATGGTGATCGCGCCGCAGGACCGCGAGGAGGAGATCGTCACCCGGCTGGCCCGGATCGGCTTCGACACCGTGGGCGGATACCTACGCGGTCCCGAGCGCGCCTTCCTCGCCCTGGCCGACGACGTGCAACAGGCGAGCCGCCTGACCGCGGACGAACTGCACCGGCTGCTGGACGGTGACGAACCGCCGCTGGTCCTGGACGTGCGCAACACCGTCGAGCGCGAAGAGGGCATCATCGACGGCTCCCTGCACCTGCCGCTGGCTGAACTCGCCCGGCGCGTCGACGAAATCCCGGTCGGCCGGCCCGTAGTCGTCTACTGTGCGGGCGGCCACCGCTCGTCCATCGCCGCCTCCCTGCTCCGCCACCGAGGCCGAACCGACGTCTCCGACCTGCTCGGCGGCTACGGCGCCTGGCTCGCCCGGTCCGCACCGGCCGACGCCTGACCCGAATGTGGGTGCGGCGGGCATCGGTCATCATCCGCCGCACCCTTGTGGGTCGGCTCCTCCGTGGTGCGCCCGGGCACCGGGGGCGCCGGGCGCTCACACCCGCCCCGGTGTGCCGGGCCCGCACAATGGCGACAAAGAGCGGGTGCCGTCACCGCCGCCGAAGTCGGCCAAGCGGCGGTACCAACATCCGACGCCGAGCGGGCGCGGGCGAACGGACCGACTGCGACGGCGGGCCGGGACAGGACAGACGCGAGGAGCACCACATGGACGCAGCAGCATGGGACGAGCGTTACCGCGGCGAACTCGTATGGGCGGCGGAGCCCAACCGGTTCGTCGAGCAGGAACTGGCCGGGCTCGAGCCCACCGGCTGTGCGCTCGACCTGGCCGCCGGGGAAGGACGCAACGCGGTCTGGCTGGCGGAGCTGGGCTGGGAAGTGGACGCCGTGGACTTCTCCGCCGTGGCACTGGAGAAGGCAGGGCGGCTGGCCGCCGACCGCGGTGCGCGGCTGCACACCGTCTGCGCGGACCTGACCACATGGTCCGCTGCGGAGGCGACGTACGACCTGGCCCTCATCGCCTATCTCCACCTGCCGTGGCAGCAGATGGAACACGTGCTCCGGCAGGCCGCACGTGCGGTCCGGCCCGGTGGGACCCTGCTGCTCGTCGGTCACGCCGCGGCCAATCTCCGGCAAGGCCACGGCGGGCCCCAGGACCCTCGTGTGCTGTACACCGCCGAGCAGGTCGCCACCGTGTGGCGAGCCTATGCCGACATCGTGCGAGCCGAGACCGTCCAGCGCCTGGTGACCACCCCCGACGGCCCCCGCACCGCCCTCGACACGCTGGTCCGCGCCGTGCGGCCGTGACCTCCCGGAACAGATCCGCCACCGGGCGGGTTCCGAGAGATACCCCGCAAGGTATGCGCGAGGCTGGTAAAATACCCCATAGGGTATGAACTCGAGGAGTGGTCGTGGAACTGGAGCTCGAAGGCGCGGACCTGAAATCCGTGCTGAACCGACTGCGCCGCGCGCAGGGGCAGATCTCAGGCGTGATCCGGATGATCGAGGAAGGCCGCGACTGCGAAGACGTCGTCACGCAGCTGGCCGCCGCGTCCCGCGCCCTGGACCGCGCCGGCTTCGCCATCATCGCCACCGGTCTACAGCAGTGCGTCACCGACATCGACACCGGCCGGAAGAACGGTGAGGACACCGAGCAGATCCGCAACCGACTGGAGAGGCTCTTCCTGTCACTGGCGTAAGAACCGCACGGAACGCTCGTCCCGCACGCGCGCTTCCGGGACCTCTCCGAACGCCGACACGCGTAGGCCACAGACGCCGGGACACCCGTTCCGGCACCGTCGAGCCATCGAAAGGCAAGGCCATGACCTACGACCGCACCGTGCACCTCGACACCGACTTCGCCACCGCCGTCGAGGGCGTCCGCGAGGCCCTGTCCGCGCAGGGCTTCGGAATCCTCACCGAGATCGACGTCACCGCCACCCTCAAGGCCAAGCTGGACCAGGACATGGAGGAGTACGTCATCCTCGGCGCCTGCAACCCGTCGCTCGCTCACCGCGCTCTCGACGCCGACCGTTCCATCGGCCTGCTGCTTCCCTGCAATGTCGTCGTCCGCGCCGAGGGCGGCCGTACGGTCGTCCAGGCGCTCGACCCGGACACGATGGTCGCCCTCACCGGGCTCGATGCCCTGCGTCCCATCGCCGACGAGGCGACCCGCCGCCTCGATGCGGCGCTCGCCTCCCTCGCCACCCGGACCGCGTAAGTCCGACACGACCACGTACAGCCGGACGGCGCCCCGGCTCCGCAGCCGGCTCCACGCCGTCCGAAGGCAGGCGCCGTCCAGGACACCGGCAGCTCACACGCCCGTCACTCGGACGGACAACGGCTGCCCCGCACGCCCACCGAGGCCCTCGCCCGACTGCGCCGTGCGCTGAATGCCTCCTCTCGCACCGACGTCCGGGGGAGCCCTCCACCCGACCCGCCCCGGCTCACGCCAGGTGTGCCGACAGGCGCAGGAATACCCCCCGAGGTATCGGAATACCCCCGGGGGTACTCATGTTACGGTGATACGCATACCCCCGGGGGTAATCTACGTGGGAAGGGACATCTCCGTGTTCTTCATCGACACCATCGAGCTCGACGGTCTCGGCAACCGCCACTACCTGGCCGGCGGCAAGCAGACGGCCGTGGCCGTGGACCCGCCGCGCGACTTCGACCAGGTTCTGGCGGCGGCCGCCCGGCGCGGAGTGCGGATCTCACACGTGGTGGAGACCCACATCCACAACGACTACGTCACCGGCGGCCTGGAGCTGGCGCGCGTGACGGGTGCCGCCTATCTGGTGCCGGCCGGCGCGCGCGTGTCGTTCGCCCGGGTGCCGGTGGCCGACGGCGACACGGTCACCGTCGACTCCGGACTGGACCTGCGCGCCGTGGCCACCCCGGGTCACACCCCGCACCACACGTCGTACGTGCTGCAGGAGAACAACGTGCCGGTGGCCGCGTTCACCGGTGGTTCGCTGCTGATCGGCACGGTGGGCCGGCCGGACCTCGTCGAACCGCGACTGACCGAGCAGCTGGCCCGCGCCCAGCACGCCTCCGCGCACCGGCTGGCGGACGAACTGCCCGACGAGACATCCGTGCTGCCCACGCACGGCTTCGGCAGCTTCTGCTCCTCGGCGCAGGCCGAAGGGGACGCCACCACCATCGGCAGGGAAAAGAGCGCCAACGCGGCGCTGACCCAGGACGTGGACTCCTTCGTCACCCGGCTGCTGGCCGACCTCGACGACGTGCCCGCCTACTACGCACACATGGGTCCGGCCAACGCCGACGGCCCCGCTCCGGTGGACCTGACTCCCCCGGCCATCGCGGACGCCGAGGAGATCGCTGACCGCCTCGCGGCCGGCGAATGGGTGGTCGACCTGCGCAGCCGTATCGCGTTCGCCCAGGGCCATGTCGCCGGTTCGTTCAACTTCGAGGCGGACGGCAAGATCGCCACCTACCTGGCCTGGATGATCCCGTGGGGCAAGCCGGTGACCCTGCTCGCCGAATCCCCCGAGCAGCTGGCCGCCGCCCAGCGCGAACTCGTCCGGGTCGGCATCGACCGGCCCGCCGCCGCCGCGACCGGCTCGCCCGAACAGTGGGTGGCCGAGGGCGGCTCCCTCGCCGCCTTCCCCCGCTCCACGTTCGCCGGACTGGCCGAGCACGGCACCGACGGCATCGTCGTCCTGGACGTACGCCGCGACTCCGAGCGCGCCGCCGGCCACATCGAGGGCTCCGTGCACATCCCCATCCACCAGCTGCACAAGCGGCTGGGCGAGGTGCCCCCCGGCACCGTTTGGGTGCACTGCGCCGGCGGAATGCGGGCGGGCATCGCCGCCTCGCTGCTGGACGCCGCCGGACGCGACGTAGTGGCCGTCGACGACGGCTTCGACGCCGCCACCGGCGCCAAACTGCCCGTCGTTACCGGCTGACGACCCTGCCGTACCCCTTTCGAACTCCCTGAGAGGTTTGTGATGTTCCTCTTCCGAAGCGGCGGGGACCGCGTCACCGTGGACGACGCACGCCGACGCACCCAGGGCACCGACGCCCCGTCCGTGCTGCTGGACGTGCGCGAGCAGGGCGAGTGGGACGCCGGTCACGCTCCCGGCGCCCTCCACGCGCCGCTGTCCCGCCTGGCGACGGGAGGGGCGCTGCCCGCCGCCGCCCAGGGACGGCCGCTGGTGGTGATCTGCCGCAGCGGGAACCGCTCTCAGCAGGCCGCCAAACTGCTGGCCGCACGCGGCGCCGAGGCTGTCGACGTCAAGGGGGGCATGCAGGCGTGGGCCGCCGCCGGTCACCTGGTCGTCGACGAACGCGGAAACAACGGCTCGATAGCATGACCGCCCTGATCCTCGCGCTCGTCGCCGGTGCCGTCATCGGCCTGGCCCTGGGCGGCCTCGGCGGGGGCGGAAGCGTCCTCGCCGTACCCGCCCTGATCTACCTGCTCCACTTCACACCGGCCGAGGCGACGACGGCCAGCCTGGTCATCGTCACCCTCACCTCGGTCACGGCGCTCGTCGGGCACGCCCGGGACGGCAACGTCGTCTGGCGCACCGGGCTGCTGTTCGGCGCGGCCGGCATCGTGCCCGCGATGCTCGCCGGGGCCGCCGCCGGCCACCTGCCCCAGAGCATGCTCACGGTCGCCTTCGCCGTCATCGCGGCACTCGCCGCGCTGCGCATGCTCCGGCCCGCTCGCACCGAGCCGTCCGGCATGGTCAACCCCGGCAAGGCCGGCGCCGCCGGGGCCGGCCTCGGCGCGGTGACGGGGTTCCTCGGCGTGGGCGGCGGCTTCCTCGCAGTCCCTGCCCTGGTGAACGTGCTGAGCCTGCCCATGCGCCGAGCCGTCGGAAGCAGTTTGCTCGTCATCACGATCAACTCCCTGGCCGCGCTTGCCGCCCGGGCCGGCACCGGCACGCACCTGGACTGGGCGGTCATCGCACCGTTCACCGCGGCGGCGATCCTCGGCGCCTGGGACGGCAAACGCCTGTCGAAGAAGATCAAGGGGCATACCCTTCAGCGCCTCTTCGCCTACGTACTGCTCGCGGTCGCGGCCTTCATGCTCGTGGACGTGATCGCATGACCGTGTCCACACGCCTCGGGGTCCCCACTCCTCAGGCAGGGGGGCGGGAGAGCGTCAGGCCAGCGAGAGGAAGAGCTTCTCCAGCCGGGCACGCATCTGTTCACGATCCTCACCGGACCCGTCACCACTGCCGGAGTCCGCGAGGCACCGCTGGAGACCGGTGGCGATCACGGCGAATCCTGCTCGGTCGAGGGCGCGCGATGCGGCCGCGAGCTGGGTGACGACCTCCTCGCAGTCGCGACCCTCCTCGATCATCCGGATCACTCCGGATATCTGACCCTGCGCCCGGCGCAGCCGGTTCAGCACCGACCGCAGCTCCGCACCCGCCAGATCAAGTTCCACGACCACTCCTCGACGACACCCCACGGGAAACAAGCGCTCCCGTACCCGGGGCACCCACGACTCACAAGGATGACATCCGCCATGACCACCCCCACCGCCCTCGACCCCCGCCAGGCCCACAGCCGCCTGCAGGAACTCACCGTCATCGACGTCCGTACCCCCGGCGAGTACGCCGGCGGCCACATACCCGGCGCCCTGAACATCCCCCTGGACCAGCTCGACCGGGCCCTGCCGGACATCCGCACCGCCGCCCACCGCGGCGAGGTCCTCGTCGTCTGCGCCTCCGGCGCCCGCTCCGAGAACGCGTGCCGCAAACTCGCGGACGCAGGCATCCACACCGCCACACTCGCCGGCGGCACCGGCGCCTGGGCCGCCCAGGGCCACGACCTGCACCGGCCCGAGGGAAGCAAGAAGGCGACCTGGGGCATGGAACGCCAGGTCCGCCTCACCGCCGGCTCGGTCGTCCTGCTCGGCCTGGCACTGGGCGAGCTCGTCCACCCGGCCCTCCGGCTGCTGTCCGCCGGCATCGCCGGCGGCCTGGTCTTCTCCGCCGTGACCAACACCTGCGGCATGGCCGCCATGCTCGCCAAGCTCCCCTACAACCGGCCCCGCAAGGCCGACCTCGACGCGACACTGGCACGCCTGCGCGCCAACTGAACCCGGTGCCGCGATTCGCACGACACCGCCCGCTCCCGACATGCCCTGCGGCGGCCTCCGCCGTGCCCGTACCCCGGGGCACGGCCGGCCGCAGCCGGGAGATGCCCATGAGACCGAAGCGTGTCGCGAGCCGCCGGTCGTACGCTCTCGGCGTGCCGCCACGCTGGACGTGACCGAGAACCGTCGTGGCGGCCAGCCTTCCCGGTACGGTGCTCCACCTGCCGGGCCAACCAGTCACCGATCCCGTACAGGCGCACGTGCAGCGGCTCGAGCCATCCTCGACGGCGACCTCGCCAAGCGGCGCATGGTGGCGGGATACACCCGCCCCGGCCCCGACGGCGCCCCGGTCCTGGTCGGTGCGGTCGCCCTGGACTCCCCCCGCACCCTGATCGACTACCACGACCGGATCGGCCACCCCCCTGGGCACCGTGTCGACGCGGCGCCGAGCCGCCTGAGGCGTGACACCCCAGGACGCCGCCTCCCACCAGGCGCCGTTGGCACCCCTTTCCCCCGGGGGTGCCAACGGCTCATCCTCCGCACTGGACCGACTCTGAACCGCCGCACGGGCGCGCCATCTCCGAGGCGGCCAGCCAGCCGTAGCCGAACAGCCAACCGCCGACCACGTCCGAAGGCCAGTGAACGCGCAGTGCCACGCGGCTGAGGCCAACGAGCGCGGCCACGGCACCGGCGGTATCCGGCCCAGCCCCTGCTGCAAGTCCGGTCGCCAGCAGGGCCGTCGCGGTGTGCCGGGAGGGAAAACTTGCTCCCTGGCAGTGCGACAGCCACTCCTCCGCCGGTGGCCTGGGTCGGTTGACGGCGCGGCAGAGGGCTGTGCGCGCCGCGTCGCCGGCCGCCAGAACCAACAGGGGCCAGCAGCGGTCAAGTACGGGAGCAGCGGTCGGCTCACGAGTCAAACATCGTGCGGCCACCGCGGTGTATGCCACCGGACGCGAGCCCAGCGCCGTCACAGCCACCCACATACATCTGCCCGTACCTGTCCTCGGCGCCGGGAGGACCGCGCACCGGTCGAAGAAAGCGAGTGGCTGTTCATGTCGAGTCGCTAGAGACAGGAGGACTGCGCCCAAGAGCCCGATGGCTGCTCGGCTTACCGAGCGGCTGCTGTCGGCAATGCCGAGCTGTGAGCGAGACCTGTTGACAGCAATTCCCGAACTGCACGGGGCGAGTCGGCGTCGCACGCTCATTCGAGGCATCCCGTGAGCCGCTCGTAGGCGTGATGAGCGTCGCTGATCAGGTGCTCAGCCTCGGCGCGAGTGCCGCAGTCGGTTACCTCGCTGGCAGCCTGGCGTTGCAGGCGTGCCAGGACGGCGGCCCAGGCGTCGCCTTCGGCGTGCCAGCGGGGCAGGTCGTCGGTGTCCACGAGGTCGATGAAGGAAGGATCTTCGGCAACGCACAGCAGCACCGGGGCAGCGGGTGCGGTCTCGGCGCCGGCGCGGTGCAGGACGCCCAGCGGCCAGGCCGGCACGGTGGCGCCGGCCAGGGCGGGTTCGGGCATCAGCACCAGGGCGTCCAGGGGCAGCCCGTCGGCGTCGAGGGTGTCGGGGACGCGTCCGTGTCCGACCGGCCAGCCGCCCGAGCTGAGGCAGCCGGAGGCGCCGTCGCCGGGCTTGCGGATGGTGGACGAAGCGGTGGAGTCGATGTCGACGGTGATCCGGGGCATGGGCCTGACCTCCTCAAATGCGGGCATGGTCAGCGGGTAGAGGCCATCAGCACCCCAGGGGTGCGGTTGGCGGCGAGCCCCATCGCCGGATACCAGCAGTCTCCTGGCGCGCGGCCGGCGCGGCAACCAGCCGGTGGACGGACTCCTTTGCGGCCTGCCGGTCCGCTTCGTACCGTGGAGGTCACGAGGACGGTGGAGGGGCTCACCGCCAACCGCGGGCCGCGACCGGCTCGCCAACGGTCCCTGCCTGACGGCTGGAGACCACGATGACCTCATCGCCTTCCGGAACGGCGTTCACCGCATCCTGTTCCGCTGGATCGGCCTCAACCGGTACGCGTCTGTGGTCGGCCCCGTCCCGGCTGGAAGCGGCCGGGATCTCGGCGTCCGAAGACCGGCGGGTACTGGCTGCAGTGGGCGAACAGCCGGCTGCGGACCGGTTCCGGGTGCTGGTGGTCGGGGAGGCCAAGCGCGGCAAGAGCACGCTGGTCAACGCGTTGCTGGGGCGGCAGGTGCTGCCCACCGGCGTGGTGCCGGTGACCGCCTTGCCGACCTCCGTGCGGGCCGGAACGCCGGAAGGGGTGAGCGTGCGGTTCCGGGACGGCCGCAGGAAGTGGCATCCGCTTCAGGCCCTGCCCGGATTCGTCACGCAGCGCGCCAACCCGGGTAACCGGCTGGGTGTGGAGGATGTGGTCGTCCACCTCGACACACCACAGCTGGCAGCGGGCATCGAAGTGGTCGACACCCCCGGCACGGGCTCGGTGCACGAGCACAACACCGAGCAGGCCCGGGCCGCGCTGAAGACGATGGACGCGGCGCTGTTCGTCCTCAGCGCGGACCCGCCGGTCTCGGACCGCACCGAGCGAACCTCCGTCTCGGGCGGATCGTGTAGGCGAGTCCTTCACCTCGACCCAACAACGATCAACAGGCTTGTAGTTGGAGTGTCAGTGGCGCGTGATATCCCTGAGGGCGTGACACTCTGCGGATCATGCGCGGAATATTTTGAGGGATAAAAGCGTGTATCCTTGCTGGAGTTGAGACTCGCCAGGGATGGGGGTGGACCGTGAGTGATCAGAAGGAGTTGCTGGCGGATCCCGCCATGCTCGCCCTGGCGCGCGACTCTCGGGGGTGGACCCAGTCCGAGCTTGCCGAGCGGATGTCGCACGTGGAGGGCAGCCGCATCACACAGGGGTACGTAAGCCGGGCCGAAGCCGGACGGATCCCGGTCCGGGCCGATCGGGTGCTCCTGTTCGCCGCCGCGCTTCACTTCACCCCCGAGATGCTGTGCCAGGCTGCCGATACGGCCGGGGTGGGCATCGGGCTGATCCACCACCGCAAGCGGGCCTCGTTGGGAGCCCCCGCGCTGCGCCGAATCCATGCGACGCTGGCGCTCACCCGCCTCCAGGTCGAAGCGGTGACCCAGGCTGCAGCCCTTCGTCGTCCCCACCGGTTCAGGCCCATTGAGGTCAACGACTTCGACACTCCCGCGGACGCCGCGGAGACGGTACGCGAAGAGTGGAACGTTCCCGCCGGCCCCATCGACGACCTGGTCGCGCTGCTCGAAGACGCCGGCGCCCTGGTTGTAGTCCGAGATCTGGGGACCAGCGAACTCGACGCCGTGAGCCAGTGGCCGCACGGCCGGGCGCCGCTGGTGCTCCTCAACTCCAGTGCCCCTGGTGACCGTTCGCGCTTCAGCCTCGCTCACGAGCTGGGCCATCTGATCATGCACCGCGAACCGGGCGAGGGGCGCGCTCAGGAGACCCAAGCCGACCGGTTCGCCGCCGAGTTCCTCATGCCGCACGAGGTCATCCTGGGCGAGCTGAAGCCCGGCATCGACGTCGCCCGCCTCATGGATCTCAAAACCCGCTGGGGGGTCTCCATGGCCGCTCTCATCCGGCGGGCCGTGGACCTCGGCGTGATCAGCGAATGGCAATACCGCACCCTCATGGTCGAGTTGTCCGCGCTCGGCTACCGCACCAACGAACCAGTCGTCATCCGGCGCGAGACTCCGCGTCATATCGCTCACGCCGTCACCCGGCTTGAGGGACAGCACCACCTCAGCGTGACCGAGACCGCTCACCTGGCGGGCCTGGGTCGTGAGGAGTTCCACGAGATCTACTTGTGCGCTTCTTCTCCGTCCGGACGCAAGGACGTGCCGGACCCTTCTGCGAGGTGATTCATGAGCAACGCCCCCGATCCCAGGCGGCGACCGCCCGCCGTGAAGACGCTCGACCATACCGTGGCAGCGGTGCCGCTCCTGCAGGGACGCGTACTGCTACACGAACACGCCCAGTACACTCCCCGACCTCGCCCGGCCCTCGATGACGGCCTGAGCGGCGTGGTCATGACCGGCGCCAACGCCGACGCACGCGCCTTCCAGCTCCGCGCCGACGTCGGCTACCAGGGCACCCTACTGATCGACAGCGCCGTGTACACCACGTACACGGCAACGGCGGAGGAGCCGTTCATGGCACCTCCCGACGAACTGTTCGCCGCCGTGGACACCTCGCTGAACTTCCAGAAGGCGCGAGGGGCAACCGCAGCGCTGACACCCACCGGCTACATACCGCCGGCGAACTCCCGTGCCCTCAAGGCGGTAATGCGGGAAGCCAACCGGATCGAGCGAGCCGACACGCTGGTCTCCCTTCCGATCGATGTCACCTGGCTGAACCGGGAGAACATCGGCCAACTGATTGCGGTCTGCGCCAAGATCCGTCACCCGAAGGCAGTCATTCTCTTCCGCCAGTTCGACCCGCTGGAACAGGCGAAGGACATTCCGGCCAACCTGCGGCGGCTGGTCACCGAGGTCGAGCACATGTCGCTATTGCGCACAGACCTCGCAGCTCTCGACGTGATAGCGCACGGTGCCCTATGCGCGGGAATCGGCGTCCAGAGCTCGCTCCGTCACGCGATACCGCCCGAAGAGAAGGCCCAGATAGGCAAGCGCGGCGGCGGACCCACGTACCCGCACATCCTGATGCCGCAGTTGATGTGCTTCAAGGGCGCCGAGTTCTTGTCCAAGGTCTACGGCAATGCGGATCCGGCAACCTGCGACTGCGAGGAGTGCGACGGGCGCAGCCTCGACAGCTTTTACCTTTCCGACGGTGAAACGCGGCGTGAGGCGGAGAACCACAACATCCACACCTGGGGCGCATGGGTCAGCGACATGGCCAGCTACCGAGCTGGCTCCGAGCGTAAGACGTGGTGGCGCAATAAATGCGCTGCAGCCGTCGACCGCTACGCACTGGAAAACCAGCGCATCGGAGTGGGCGCGAGTCCCAAGTCCGGGTTCCAAGCACCCGCGCCGCTCAAAGCATGGGCGACACTGCCCGTCACTCAGTAGCCGGACGCACCCCCTCAGGGGAGCTGACGGTTGACGTCTTCCAGGAATTTCCAGCCAGCAACCGTATGGCGCTTGCGCACGAAGGGGCTGGGTGGCACAACAACCTCGACTGCATCCCCCTGGACGTGGAGCAATCCGATGCCGTAGAAGTCCGCGCGCATCACCGCCTCGTCCTTGCGCCGCAACACGCCATCGATCAATACGGAACGAGCAGTGAACGGTGTGAACCGCTCGGCCTGCTCCATCGCCGACTCCCAGCTGCGTCCAGGCACCAACACCATGTCGACATGGACCGGCTGGGTCGCCAGACGAGTAATCAATCCGTCGCGTCGAACCACCGCCCCCTTCGGCAGGCCCTTCAACGCTCGGTGTTCCCTGTCGCTCAGTGATCCCGCAGGCACAGGCTCGCCGAGCGGCAGCGCCATCAAGAGGTTCAGGGCATCCGGTCGCGTCAGCGGAGCCATGCCCGAAGCCGCCCGCCGCTCCCGCTCTCGCGCCTCGAATCGGTAGGCCGCGACGACCTTCACCCCCTCGGCTTCAACAACCGCCAGGCTCGCATCGCGGGGTACGAGCTCACCGGGAGCCAGCGCCCCCGCAACCACACCCAAGGGCTCTCGTGCCGCGATTGCCATCGACCAACCCGCTCTCGTCCTACACCGACGCTCTCCCCAGCAGGGCTGTACGCGCTCATCCTTACCGCTTGCCCCGCGCCACCGGAACCAGCCTCAACAACAAAACCAACAGACCTCAACCGGCTCTAGACACGGGAACGCGTCCAAACGAACGGCAAGGCTAGTACGGACACCCGTGCGATCATCAGCCGCCTCCCGGATAGCTCCGCATTGGTCGACCACCGCCTCGCTGCACAATTTGCATCCACAACAGGTCGCGTACGGGCGACTCCGATCTTAGCCATCCCGCGCCACGATGCCTACAGTTGTTCGAATTCTTGCGCCGCCCCGCCCTACCGAGACCATCTACTCCCAAACCGCAGCCGACCAGCGCCGCGCCATCAGCCCGGGAAGACAGAACCCCCGCCGAAACAAGCCGACGGGGGCAACATCTGTCACGACCGTGTCACCAACAGCGTTGACGCGCCCGGACGACGAGATCCAAACCCGGCCAAACGCTCCCGGTCTGGACCACGTGGACGCCAGAAGACGGCTTCGCCCACCTGTGCCATGTGGTACCCAGTGAGGGACCCAAGATCAGGACCGGAGCGTCTTCTGGCCCGTCAAAGCGGTATTGCAGGGTGTTCGGTGGTGTCTCACTCACGCCCCAGACCCTCTCACGTCTCACGACTGCCCCTATAACGAGGGTTGCGGCTGCACAGGTCTGACCAGGTGGAACACCTCCCGGGCCGCGTATCGCTTGAGACTTCGGACGATTTCACGTCGAGTCTTGCCCTCCTTGCTGCGGCGTTCGTAGTAGTCCTGGGTACGCGGGTCGACGCGCAGGCGGGTCTGCACGATCCGGTGCAGGGCCGCGTTCGCTTGCCGGTCGCCGCCCCGGTTGAGGCGACGGTACTGCCGACTGCCCGAGGAACGCTCGACTGGGCTGACCCCGCACAGGGCCGCGAAGGACGCCTCATTGCCCAGGCGTTCCGGGTTGTCCCCGATCGTGATCAGCAAAGTGACGGCCGTGTCCGGACCGATGCCCACTACCTCAAGCAGCTGCGGAGCGTGGCATTCCACCAGCCGGGTCAGGCGGCCTTCCAGCTCCTGGACCTCTTCGCTGAGCTGCCTGATGCGCGGGCCAGGAGACCCAGGGTGACGTGGGTGGCGTGGAGCACCGCCCCCTCGCCGGCCTCGTGGTTCAGGCTGTCGTCGACGAGCCCTGCGCAGGTGCGGAAGAGTTCTGCGTTGCCCAGCCCGGCCAGTTCCTCCCTCAGCTGAGGATCGGCACGGATGAGGACGGCCTTGAGCTGGTTGATCGCCTGGGTGCGGGCGTTGACCGCCGAGTCCTTGGCCAGCTTGTACATCCGGGCGATCTCCACCGGCCCATCACCCGCCTTGGCCTGGGCACGCGCCCGCCCGCTCAGCACCGCCCGGGCCGCGTTCTCGGCATCGAGCGGGGTCCGACTTGCCGCGCCGACGGCGGTCCGCCCGGTCGAACCGATTCACATCGAAAAACGTCCACGCCCTGAGCCAGCAGGTAGCGGGACAGGGCCGCCCCGAAAGAACCGGTACCTTCCACTCCGGCCCGCCGCACCGTACCCGACGCCCTGGCCCACCCCAGCAGGTCCCGGTATCCAGCCGCGCTGGCCGGGAACTCCTCGGTGCCGATCACCTCCCCCACCAGGGAAAGCACGGCGGCCACATGGGCATCCCGGTGCGTGTCCACTCCCAGGACCACCTCCCTCGCCGCCCGGCGCCGGCGAGGACGCGAAGCGGAGGGTGTGCCGGTCATGCTCGTTCCTGTTCAGGCCGACGGCTTATCGCTAGTCGGCACCGGGCCGTGCGGACGGTCAGAATCGTGATGACGCCTTTCCGGCAGGCCCCTATCGAGACACGTCCGGTCAGCCCGAGACCAGCAACGCACCGCCTCCGGCCGGTGGTCGACACAGTGTGAGCAGGACACTTCCGGTCAGGCATCTCAGGAGTCAGACCCCGCCGCAGGACAGCACCCACCTACTGTTCTCCGTCTATCCGGCTCGCAGTTACGCCAGCTCGCTCGTTCGGACGAATTGAGTCGAAGCACCGGTCGCCTACCAACGGAACTGGCACCATGCCGCGGGAGGAGCGCCCGGAACAACGCCTGACAGCCCTGCGACAGCTGGGACGGTTGGCGCAGCGGATTGAATGCCTCCGATCAGTTCGGCGACAGCGTCCCTGCTTGGGGTGCTGCAGAGCATTCGCCAGCCACTGCTGGGAAGTGGCGAGGCCCTGCATCTGGGAACCGATGGATGCACGGACCAGGTGGCACGGGTGAGGAGGGTCGCGGCGGTCAGCCCGGTGGGCGCGGCACGGATGAACACGACGGGTACATCTCAGGGGTGGTGGTGGCGGTCACTTGCTCAGGGCTTTCATCAGGCCCAGCAGCCGGGCGTGGTCGACTTCGTTGTCCTCGCGCAGCGCGGAGATCGCCTGCAGGAACGCTCTCGGCGAAGGGTTGGTGCCGAGGAAGTCGCGGGTGGCGGGCGGGCCCCACTGGGCCAGGCCGGAGGCGGACATGGCGGCCCAGCCGGGTTCCAGTGTGTTGTCGAAGACGTCGCCGTCGGCGTAGTGCTCCATCATGAAGCGGTCGGGGTCGCGCCAGTAGTCGAAGATCTGGCTGCCCTGGATGTGCCGGCCGATGCCCCAGGAGTGGTGGCAGCCGCGTTCGCGCAGGTACTCGCCTCCGGCGGCCAGCGCGTCGAGGTCGGCGACCTGGTAGGCGGAGTGAACGTATCCCGTGTCGGGACCGAGATGCATGGCCAGGGTGTGGTGGTCGGCGGGTTCGTCGCCGCGGTCGCAGCGGATGAAGGCCATGGTGGGGCCGCGGTCGCGCTGGCCGTCCAGGTAGAGGAAGTCGCTGACGATCAGGCCGAGGTGCTGCAGGTACCAGTCCAGGGCGCGCCGGAAGACCCGGGTGGAGAGGACGACGTGGCCCAGGCGCTGCACCTGGGAGGGTTCGCGGGGCGGGCGCTGGGTGGCGTTGATGCGTGCGGCCGCGGTGGTGGTGCCCGTGTTGAGGACGAGGGGCTGTCGCAGCGGTCGCGGGGGCTGCTCGGCGACGCCGTGTACGACGCGGACCGGGATACCGGAGGGGTCCAGCAGGTCCACGGCGCGGCCACCGCCGTACTCGGTCAGGGTGCGGACCTTGTGGCCGGTAGTGCGGGCGAGCCGGTCGAGGTCGGCGGCGTCGGCGGCCTGGAAGGCGGGGCCGATGAACCGCGAGGCGGGACCACGGCGGATCACCAGGCAGTGCGGTCCGGCCAGGGCGCCGCGCAGAAAGAGGGCGTCCCCGGTGCGGGCGGCGGTGGTGAAGCCGAAGTCGTGGGCGAAGGTCTCGGCGCGGTCCAGGTCGGGCTTGGTGAACTCGAGCCAGGCCAGGTCGACCACCTTGATGACGGGCTGGGCGGCGCGGCCGGGGTGCTCCCCGCGCAGGGCGCCCTGCTCGCTGTGCAGACCCTGATGGGCGTCGGCAGTGGCGGCGGGGGTGGGTGTCGGATCGTCCACGAGGTTCCTTCCTGTCGCCTCCACGACCCGTGGCGAGGGTGGGGCGGGTGCCGCAGTGCCGCGGTGTCCCGGAGGCGAGGCAGAGATGAGGGTGGGGGCCCGGCCCGCCGACTGCGGCGGTGATCGGCAGGCCGGGTGGCACGGCAGATAAGCCCTACCGTGCGAGGAGGGAGTCCAGTGCGGCTGTGAGTTCCGCGACCGGGTCCGTGGCCGCGCCATGGGCGCGCCAGCCGATGAAGCGGTCCGGGCGCACCAGGACGGCGCCTTGCGGTGTGTGGCCGCGGGTGGCGGTCCAGGTGGAGCGCGGGTCGCGATAGTCGCCGTCGACGTGGCCGATCCGGATGGCGTCCAGCGGCAGCCCGCTCTCGGCGGCGATCTTTTCGGCGGCTTCGCACCACGCCTGGCCGTCCTCCCCGGCGATCAGCAGGAACCGGCCGGGGCGCACCAGGCGGGCCAGGGCCACGCGATGGCCGTCGGGGTCCTCCAGCCAGGCGTGGGGCAGCGGGTGTCCGGGGCGGGCGGCGGGCTTGTAGATGCGGACCGGGTCGGGGTTCTCGGGTGCGGGAGTGCCGTCGGGGATGACGGCGGCGGAGTCGTAGGTGTAGCCGAACTCGATGCCCAGTTCGTTGAACTCCATGGACTGGGCGGCCACGGTGGCCAGGAAGGTGCGGCGGAAGCCGGTGTCGGCGGGGTCCTCGCTCCACAG